>CALZIH010000181.1 GCA_945787305.1 uncultured Desulfobulbaceae bacterium
TTGAATCCGATTGTCCAAAATACAACGTAACAGTGCGTCACGGGATTTTGGGAAGGACGGCCAGGAGTCGGTCATCTCCTTGCGGCGGACACTTGATCCGGCACGGGCCTTCAGGGGGTTGGGGGCGAAAACGCTGGAGCTGACGATAAACTTTGGCGTATTGCCACGTTCTTTCTGCTGGGTCTCAAGCCAGCTCATGAGCCGGCCAAGCTGGTTGGGTTCATTTCGAGGGTCCAGTGATGGGTAGCCCAGCAGGTGGTTATCGTTCAGATCGCCTTCGACCAGATCCATATACCGCTGGGTACGGGTGTCAAGGGTGAAAAATGGATAGCCTGCGCAGGTGAAATGATAATAGAGGCGGTCGATCCAGGTACGAGGACCATGGCTCCATTGGTAGCTCATATACGCGCCGATTGCCATGTTGAACAGCCGGCGTTTCCTGCTGTCTTTGTTTATTCGATCCTGGGACCAGTTATCTTCAATTTCATGGTCGTCAAGAATCATATAGGAAGGAATGTTTTTAAGTAGCCTCCGCATATTCGGCGAACCGAACGCTTCCAGATAGCGACTCTGGAACTCCTCGAATGTATCGGCCAAGCCAATTGGAATATGCCGATTAAGCATGTCGGCATAGATCTGGTCACCCACCATCAGTACAAAGCGGGGGCATGTGCCACCGGTATTGGAACGGGTTTCCTTGAGCAAAGGTCTGAAGATAACATCTGCGTGCTTTACCTTCCACAACAGGCCGGGATAACGGCAGGAGCCAACAATAAAACTCAATTTTTTTTCGGGTTTTTCACCCTGTGCAGGGAAGGTGGTAAATACTGCTTCCGAGGTGTCTGAATTGATTGTCAGCAACTCTTCAAGCCATACGCTTGGATCAGGCAGGCGATCCGTCAAGGCGGTGCTCTCCATGCTCGCGTTGCCCGGAAGGGGATCGTCTATGGTCAGCGTGGCCATGCGCACCACATATTCGGTATCAGGTTCCAGCGTGTATGGTTTATTTTTATCACCCAGGCCACTCTCAACACCCAGGTTGATGTCGCCGGTACGGTCAAATTCCCTTCGTAAGCGAAAATAGAAGGCAGGGGGGGTGGCGATTTTCTTTCCCTGTTTTTCCGTCACGGCAAGCAAGCCCACTGTTCGTCGATTGGGAGCCAGGATTGCACCGTTATCTTCCGGGTCGCCTGCCCGTATCCAGAGTCTGCAACTATGGTCCGTCGTGTGTCCTATGATCGGTCCCAAGCCTGGTTCTCGTATTCCACTCATAATGCTCCTCCAGTCAGGTGCCGTGAGGTTTGCAGTTATTGGTTTTTGAGGTATGTCCGATTATCACTGTTCTAAATACCCTCCCTTTCCTTGGTGAAAGGATAGCGTTAGCAGGAAATGTCTGGGGCAAGGTAAAGGGCGTTGAACAAGTACGAGGCGAAGGGCACACAGAAGAACAGCGGAGAGAAAATCGGTCAGGGTATCTGCATTGTTGCACCATTGGACACCGTCTATATGTTTTATCGCCAAGGAATAACAAGTTTACATAACCACTTAGGTTTTATAATCTAAATAACCTTTACTCTGTCGTCAAGGGGGAGGGTATAGCTGCGGTGAAAATAGAACGATTATTATTCCTTTCAATGGGCAGGCTTGTCGACCATACTTACGAGTTGTATGGTTAGTTGCACAAGATAACTCCTTCCAGCAGGCTTGATGGAAATATAGGCTCAAAAAAATATTCTGATAAAAAAAAAGTATAGCCAAGGTGTCCGATTTTGCCCAAATGAGGGTGCCTAAGGTAACTCAAAACACAGAGTAGCGCGGTGAGATGTATTGCTCTCCAGCACTATTGTTATAAAACAGCTTGCCCTGCTGACGAGAGAACGGCAATTCCCCAGATGAGTGCAACGCTTAACAGGGAAGTTGGCATTTCAATTGGCTGTTCGAGTATCTATTTAACCGCTCGAAATAACGCTCCAATTGTATATTGTGATGTTCTGGTGCCGGTTTTTCCAAGATATCTGACTTCGGCGAATCCGGCTTGTTTCATCAGTCTGATTTGATCCTCGACGAGGATCGTGCCGCCTATTCATTGGGTCCAGGCCTCTAGGCTTCCTGTCAATTCAGAGGGCAGTTTGTTTTCCGTTACAATATCAGCAAACTGAAATCTTCCGCCTGGTTTTAGAACTCTGTGAATCTCTTGAAAAAGATAGAGTTTGTTCGGGGAGAGATTGATTACGCCGTTGGAGATGACCACGTCGAACATGGTATCTTGAAAGGGTATCTCCTCATTATCGATTTGGACAATCTCAACGTTTGTTACGCCTGTGGCCTTGCAGTTCTCTTTGGCGCGGACAACCATTTCTTCTGTTAAATCGATGCCGTAAACCTTTCCTTCCCTGCCGGTTGTTCGACTGGCAACGATCAAGTCAAAGCCTGCTCCGCATCCTATGTCAAGGACTATGCTGCCTTGCTCAATCTCATCAATCGAGAATGGATTGCCGACCCCGCAAAAGGCGTTGAGTAGCTCGGGCTCGATGTCCTGGAGAAGAGAATGGTCGTACCCCAGTGCCAGGGCCCCGCTTTTACCGGTGAGATACTGAAATTTCCCCTCGGCGGAGATTGATACTTCAGCATATTTTTTTCTGATCGACTGGCGGATATGCCGCTGTCCTTCGATAGGTATTGTTGTCGAATCAAAATGGGTCAGGGTGGAGACTGACTGTAAAGGTATATCCTGACGACCGTCAGGCTCTGAGCCCGGAGGTCAACAGTTTGAGTTCGGGGTGTTTTTTTTTGCTTCCAAAATGATTACTCTCCTCTCAGTTGGTGATAAAGGCGTATAGGAGAAAGCCTATGCATAACAGGGTGGTGCCTAAGAGTATGCCGATGTTCCAGGGGTTTGCTTTTTTTCGATCCCGGTAGGTCATGAAAAGAGCCAGACCAAGAAATATAAGGGTCGCCGCCAGAAATATCCAACGGTATTTCGCAAACCATACGGAGAGGGTAAAGCTTCCCAGGCCAAAACTGGCCAGGATTATGGGTATTTGTCAACAGAAGGCATAAGCCAGTGCGGATGTGATGGCCCCGCCTTTAATGTATTGCGTTTTCATCCCTGATCAGTTCCTCTATGCCTTTTTTAAGTTGCTCAAAATTAATGGTATCGGTGTGCCGCTTTATGATTTTGCCCTCTCTGCTGATGAAAATCGTTTCAGGAATTCCGCCAGCTCCAAGCGCCTTGGCAATTCCGGTTTCTTTGCCTACCGGAAAGGATAACTTGTATTTTTTTGCGAACTTTTTAATATCCTTGTCCCCGCTCATGGTAAATGCAGCCAGGAAAAGTACGTCTTTGTCTGCGTAGGTCAGGTAGGCTCTCTGTAACTCAGGAGCTTCGTCTTTGCATTTTTTTCACCAGTGTGAGCCGATGTTGACCACCAAAGGCTTGCCCTTGATATCTTCCCAGCGGTAGGTTTTGCCCGTAATATCGGTAAAGGAGAAATCTTGAACCGAGTTGCCGTAAAGCGGGGCAGCAAGAAGCAGCAACAGGCATAGCTGGAGCAGTATTTTTCGTTTCATGACGATCTATTCGAGAATTCCATATATCTATTGGTGTTGCACTATCCTTTTTGGTTTTGCGAAAAACAGGAAGAACAGCAGTATTACTGTTCAGGGGTGTTCATTATCTCCCGAACCGCTGCTTTCATTGTGTATTGTTTACATCCTAAATATAAGTATAATACCGGTCCTACGTTGTGGCTGCACGGTTTTTCTGCATTAAAGAAGAAATATGAGTACAATAGGTGGCAAGCTGGGGCTGCTGAAAATGGGAAAGAAATAGGAGGGGCTATGGGTGTTTTTTCTCTTTCAATACGTATGGTTATCATTGTTTTCTTACTGTCGATTCTGCACCCTGTCGAGGTCGACGCTGTTGAAGGTGAGAAGGCGTCACTGAGCTATATGGATTTTCTTACGAAATTGAGCAACGACGAAATAGCAGAAATCACCGAGATCCGTATGGAAGGAGGTACGTTATACCTTACCGATACCTCCGGCAAGCAATTCTCCACTGTTTCCGCAGACGTTCCGGGACTCTTGCCTCAGCTTATCGAAAAACAAATCGTCCTTCAGGTTAAAACCGAACCGACATATACGCCGCGGGAGATATTTTTTCAATTGGTGCCCGTTTTTCTTATCCTTTTTGCTTGGTTTACTATCCGCAATATCAAAAAACTGAAAAAAAAAGATGACAAATTCGCCAGTAAAAAAGCTATCACGTTTCAAAAGGGCGAAACACCGGTCACCTTTAATGATGTATCTGGTATTCCCGAAGCGAAAGAGGAACTGCTTGAAATTGTAGACTTTCTAAGGAAACCTGATAAATACAGCAAGCTTGGTGCCGTCATACCCAAAGGTGTTTTGTTTCAGGGTCCTCCGGGTACCGGAAAAACGCTGCTGGCCCGTGCGGTAGCCGGTGAGGCTGGTGTTCCTTTTTACAGCATCAGTGGTTCGGATTTTGTGGAAATGTTTGTCGGGGTCGGGGCATCACGGGTGCGGGATCTTTTTAGCGAGGCAAAAAAGAATGCACCATGCATCATCTTCATTGATGAAATTGATGCTGTCGGTGGTCACCGGAGCGCAGACATTGCAACCGGTGGTCAAGATGAACGTGGTCAGACACTCAATGCCCTTTTGGTCGAAATGGATGGTTTCAGTTCCGATGCCGCGGTTATATTGCTTGGGGCAACAAACCGTCCGGACTGTCTTGATCCAGCCCTGCTCCGGTCCGGTCGCTTTGACCGGCAAATAAATATCCTGCCGCCGGATGTAAAAGGGCGCTTGAAAATATTGCTGGTCCATACCCGTAAAACGAAGTTGTCGGAAAATGTGGATTTGGAGAAGATAGCACGTTCCACCCCCGGTTTTACCGGCGCAGAATTAGCGGCCCTTGTCAACGAGGCTGCAATTATTGCCGTCAGGGAGGGGAAAGCATCCGTTGAGACAAACGATTTCGAGGTTGCCGTCGACAGAATCCTCTTGGGTATTGAGCGCAAGGGGATGATCATAAGTGACAAAGAGCGCAAGACCATGGCTTTTCATGAGGCTGGGCACGCCATTGTAGCCAGGTTTGTTCCTGAGACCGACCCTATCGCAAAGATTTCCATCATTCCCAGGGGGCGAGCCTTAGGGCACACGCTCCAGCTCCCCCTAACCGACAGGCATTCTTATTCCAAGGAGTATCTTCGCAGTAAAATTATCATTTTTATGGGAGGGCGTGCCGCAGAGGAAATTTGTTTTAACCAGCAGACAACGGGTGCGGAAGATGACTTGTATCAGGCGGTGGGGCTGGCGAATAAAATGGTCTGCCGCTGGGGAATGAATCCGGTCGTCGGCGCTGTCTCATATTCCCACAACATCGGTAGATTTCTCGGGGATCAGGATACCACAAATATGTACAGCGAAGAAACCGCTCGCACGATCGATAAGGAGGTGAAAAAAATCATTGATGAGTGCTATGCCGAGGCCACTCGGATTTTAACAAGAGAGAAAGATTTTTTGCTTCACCTATCGGACATGCTGCTCGTCAATGAAACGCTGGATCATGAAGAGATGGAAATTGTTCATACCTGTGTGAAAAAGAAACGGTTGGAAAAAAAGGCTGAGAAATCCTGAGCAGGGAACCCGTTGAGCATTTGGTTTCTGTTCAGGATTGGTTATTTGTAATGTGGCAAGCCGGCGGAAAGTATTTGCTGACCTGAATCGTTTCCTCATGCAGAATTTCTACTCTTTCTGCTCAAGGTCTATTTGTTACCCATGAGCAGACTCGGTCTTTACCCTCTTTTTTGCTCTGGAACAGGCACTGGTCGGCTGCCATGAGGAGTTGCTTCTTGTCCTCGGCATCATCAGGAAAGGTGGCCAGTCCGAAGGAGGCCGTGACCTTGATGTGGATATTCTCCTGCTGAAGATAGGAGGTTGAGTCCACGCCCTTTCTTATCGCCTCCACCTTTGCTAACACCTCCTCGCCGCCCTGATCCGGAAGGATTACGATGAACTCATCTCCGCCGTAGCGAACGATGTGGTCTTCACTGCCAAGGTGTGCATGTACGACCTCGGCAACTTCTTTTAAGACCTTGGCGCCGAGCATGTGACCGTGTCTGTCAACAACCAGCTGGAAATTATCCATATCGAAAAAG
>CALZIH010000182.1 GCA_945787305.1 uncultured Desulfobulbaceae bacterium
CTGGCCTGCATGGCTGTATCTTCCTCTATATCATGCCAGTCGGCAGGCACATTCTGGCCGCCTATTTCCCAGAAAAAAAGCCAGAAAAAGATCATCAGTAACAGACCCGGTTCCGGCGAGGCATCAACGGCAAATATCGCTGCCAACCCGCCAAGGGTTTTTACGATACCGCTTACCATGGTCCGGAGATGACTGACCCGCAGCAACATGCAATATATGGCTTCCAGAACGCAGCCTATAATGAGGATAAAGGCGCAAACCGGATTCAACAAATAGGCGGTAAGGAGTGAAAGAACAGCCCAGCCACCGGCCCAGGTCATTGCTTCCGGCATACTTAAATATCCACGGGCAAGGGGGTGACGGATGTGGGTCCCATCCAGGTAGCTGGATTCACGGTCGAAACCGGCCTGACTGATTTTTTCCTTGTCTGTTTTGTAATCGACAATATCATTTAAGGCATATACAGCGGTGTAGCCTGCAAAGGCGGCAAGTGTTCCCAGGGCGATAACACTGATATCCGGAGGATTGCCAAGCCACAGCAGGGCGACCAACAAAGGGGTACAGATGTCAAGCAGCCCGTGGGGGGTCCTCGATAGGGCCAAAAAGAGTTTTATTCTTGATATTCCTGAGTATTCGGTAACATGCATATTGTTTTCTGGTTTTTATCGGTTAACTGATTACCCAAAGCAATCTGCTATCAAAAGACACAGTCTTAGGGAAGAGAAGATAGAGGATTCTGTCTAACGAAGCCCTGTTGGCCTCGAACGAAAATCCTAATTATTCTAGGCGTCCTTTAATTTATCACAGCAAATTAATTGCTGAAATTATAAAAAATATATGGCTTACCAAGTATAAGACCACAGTCTACACTGGAGGTTTGAACAAGGCCAGTGAATTGTAGAACGATCAACATGAACCCATTGCTGTTGGAACGTAACCAGGATACATTCAACGCTTTCGTATAAGTATTTCCTGCTAAGACACAAGATGATCAGCAGGTTACCCTTGGCAGGGTGACGATTACTCCTAGGGATCCTAACCTGTCTGGTCACAACGGTGAACAGCTAATCTTACTGCCGTTCATGTTTTTTGTATGTGATAATTTCCAGAAAACCATATATATGTAAACCTTCAAAAGTGCACTTTAAAGCACAAAAGAAAGTAGAGGACAACCTGCTCCGTGTTTCAGTTTGCCCTGATATACTACTTCCTTTGAACTTGAGGATAGATAATGAGCAGAATCGTTACATTTATTCTTTTCGGATTGTTGTCCATATGCGCTGCAGGACTCCTCGCTGGCTGCAGCGACGTGATCCTGTTTGATCCCAAAGGGCCCATAGGTTCTACCAACCGTTTTGTCATCATTGCATCATTTGCGCTCATGTTGATCGTCGTTATTCCGGTTTTTATCCTGGCGATATGGTTTCCCTGGAAATACCGCTCCTCCAATACCAAAGCGACTTATGATCCGAAATGGAGTCATTCAACGAAGATCGAACTTGTGGTCTGGCTGGTACCGGCAGCTATTGTTACCGCGTTGAGTATTATGACCTGGAAGACCACCCACCAACTGGACCCCCATAAGCCTATCGAGTCGGAGATCAGCCCCATCAGGATCGAAGCTGTCTCCCTTGACTGGAAATGGTTGTTTATCTATCCGGACCAGCAGATTGCCACGGTCAATCAAATTGTTTTTCCCGCCAATGTTCCGTTGAGCTTCAAACTGACATCAGATACGGTGATGACCTCATTTTTCATTCCCCAACTGGGTAGTCAGATATACGCCATGGCTGGCATGGAAACCCAATTACACCTTCTGGCCAGTGAACCCGGGACCTATACCGGCCAGAATCAGCAATTGAGCGGCGAGGGGTACGCCGACATGCACTTCAAGGCGATCGCTGTTTCTCCACAAGAGTTCGAGGCATGGGTCGAAACGGTCAGGAGGTCACCGGAGAAACTTGATATGGCACGATACGAGAAACTCAAGGCACCAAGCATCCGAGACCCCGTTACATTTTTTTCTACAGCCAAACACGGCCTGTTTGAGCACATCCTTGGTAAGTATCATGATTCCATGGGCATGAAGCACGACGGTATGCACAGTACACCCAAGCCAAAGCAAACGAAACCCAGCACCTCGGAGAAGAGTTGATATGTTTGGAAAGTTGAGCCTTGCAGCAGTGCCGACCCATGATCCAATCGTTATGCTTGCGGTAAGCGGATCAATTGTGGCGGGTCTGGTGCTCCTGGCCCTTATAACCTACTTCCGCAAGTGGACAATCCTTTGGCAGGATTGGCTGACCAGCGTCGATCATAAGAAAATCGGTATCATGTATATCATTCTTGCGATGGTCATGATGCTGCGCGGGCTCTCGGAAGCCTTCATGATGCGTGCGCAGCAGGCCATAGCCGTGAGCGGATCGCATGGCTTTCTACCGCCCGATCACTTCAACCAGATATTCACCGCCCACGGCACGGCCATGATCATCTTCGTGGCCATGCCCTTTCTGGTTGGTTTGATGAATATTGTAATACCTCCGCAAATCGGTGCCAGAGACGTGGCATTTCCCTATTTGAATTCACTCAGTCTCTGGATGACTGCGGCCGGTTTTATGCTGATGATGGTATCACTTGGTGTGGGTGAGTTCTCCAGAGCCGGTTGGTCTGGGTATGCTCCCTTGACGGAACTGCAATACAGTCCCGGGACAGGCGTGGACTATTGGATATGGGCACTGCAGATTGCAGGCGTCGGCTCATTGATGACCAGTGTGAATTTTCTGGTCACCATACTGAAGATGCGTGCTCCGGGAATGACACTCATGCGTATGCCGGTTTTTGTCTGGACGGCCCTGAGCACCAATCTTCTCATTCTGCTCTCTTTTCCGGTTCTTACAGCCGTTCTCGCCATGTTGACCCTGGATCGATATCTTGGCATGCATTTCTTCACCAACTCCCTCGGCGGCAACATGATGATGTATGTCAACCTGTTCTGGATGTGGGGGCATCCAGAAGTCTATATCGTCATCTTGCCGGCATTTGGGATATATTCTGAAGTCACGGCGACTTTTTCCAGTAAACGGCTGTTCAGCTATACATCGATGGTCTATGCCACGGCATCGATCATGATTCTCTCCTTTATCGTCTGGCTGCACCACTTCTACACCATGGGGGCAAGCCCCAACGTCAACATTTTTTTCGGCATTACGACCATGATCATTGCGGTGCCTACCGGTGTGAAGATCTTCAATTGGTTGTTCACCATGTATCGTGGTCGCGTCCGTTTCACGACGCCGATGCTCTGGACTTTGGGTTTTATCAGTGCCTTTACCGTCGGCGGCATGACAGGGGTGCTGCTGGCGACTCCGGTTGCTGACTATGTGCTCCATAACAGCCTGTTTTTAGTTGCACATTTTCATAACGTGCTGATCCCCGGGGCGCTTTTCGGGTACTTTGCCGGCTATTCCTACTGGTTTCCGAAGGCCATCGGGTTTCCTTTGGACGAAAAGTGGGGTAAGCGTGCCTTCTGGTTTTGGATCATCGGATTCTATTTGGCCTTTTTACCCTTGTATATGCTCGGGTTCATGGGCATGCCCCGTCGTCTTGCCTATTACGACAACCCGGCCTGGCAACCCTATCTTATCGTAGCGACTCTTGGTATTATTCTAATCTTGACCGGCGTTGCCTGCCAGATAATACAGTTGATTGTGAGTATCAGACAGCGTAACGCCACCCGCGATCTGACCGGTGATCCCTGGGACGGACGCACGTTGGAATGGGCGATCTCTTCCCCTCCACCCGTCTACAACTTTGCTCAAATACCGGTCGTTCATGATCTTGACGCCTTTACGGACATGAAGGAAAAAGGTACCGCTTACCGGAAGCCGGACCGTTACCATGATATTCATATGCCGAAAAATACAGCGGCAGGCCTGATTAACGGGGTATTTGCCTTCCTGTTCGGATTCGCCATGGTCTGGCATATCTGGTGGCTTGCTGTTGTTTCCACCCTTGGCATCCTTGTGACGGTGATCCTGCGTGCGGCCGATGACGATACGGAATATACCATCCCCGCAGCCGAGGTGGAACGGATTGAGCAGCTACGTTTCCAACAGCCGGCCTTTGCGGCTCTGTACGCTTCCGCCGGCAACCGGACTGCAACTGAAAAATTACCATTGGATTTGCTCCATGATATCAGAAGCCCCCGCAATGGAAATCGCTGCCGAGAACCTCGGGCACCATGATGCTCTCTCCAACAAGGCCTTTGGATTCTGGCTGTACATCATGAGCGATCTTGTCCTCTTTGCAGCAATCTTTGCGACCTACATCGTCTTGAGCCATAATTACGCCGGCGGCCCTACCGGCAAGGACCTTTTTCATCTGCCCTATGTTTTCGGCGAAACCCTGCTTCTCCTGTTCAGCAGCGCAACCTATGGCCTTGCGATGTTGGCCATCAATGAAAACAACAGCAATAAGGTATTAACCTGGCTCACCGTCACGTTTCTGCTCGGCCTTGGTTTTGTCGCCATGGAGATTAATGAGTTTTACGGAATGATCCTTGAGGGCAATGGTCCTGACCGCAGCGGCTTCTTATCAGCCTTTTTCACTCTGGTCGGTACCCATGGCGCCCATGTGATCTGCGGGCTGATCTGGATGGCGGTCATGGCCGGTCAGGTTATCAGGAAAGGGCTGACCGAACCAGTACAATCCCGGCTACTGTGCCTGAGTATCTTCTGGCATTTTCTCGATATTGTCTGGGTGGGCGTCTTCACCGTAGTCTATTTGACGGGAGTTATGTAAATGAATCAAACACTGCTTGACAGCACCGGAGCAAGCGGCGGAAGCATCAAATCCTATGCCATCGGGTTCATTCTTTCCATCGTCCTGACCGCTCTCGCTTTCGGGTTGGTGATGCTGGGCGAGACTGTGCCGCGCGGAATTACGTTTATCGGCATTTTTGCTGCGGGTACGCTGCAAATTCTTGTGCATCTGCATTACTTTCTGCACCTGAACAGATCCTCAGCCGCACGATGGAATGTGCTGGTCCTTCTGTTTACACTGTTGATAATGACGATCTTTATCGGGGGCTCGCTTTGGATTATGTCCAACTTGAATTACCGCATGATGTGAGCGTGTCTGAGGTGATCAGAAAGTATATCCTCGTCGCCAAACCGGGAATTATTTTCGGTAATCTGATTTCTACCGCGGGAGGATTTCTTCTTGCCTCCAAAGGGGCGGTTGATGTCGGTCTTTTACTGGCGACGCTTGTCGGGGTTTCCCTGGTTGTCGCCTCCGGTTGCGTTTTCAATAACTATATTGACAGAAGCATAGACGGCAAAATGGTTCGGACACAGAACCGGCCCCTTGCAAGCGGTCTCATGTCGCCGCAAGTCGCAATGCTGTATGCAATAGTACTTGGTGCTGCCGGAACGGCACTGCTCTTGATAAAAACCAACGTGCTGTGCGTCGCCATCGTCCTGATAGGTTTTGCTGTTTATGCAGGCGTCTATAGTTTCTATTTGAAACGAAGATCAGTCTATGCAACACTGATTGGCAGCCTGGCCGGCGCCGCCCCTCCCTTGGCCGGATATTGCGCGGTTACCAGCAGCCTCGATACCGCCGCTTTGATTTTATTTGCAATATTTACCTTGTGGCAGGTGCCCCATTCCTATGCAATTGCCATTTACAGCTTTGAAGATTACGCTGCCGCGCACATTCCGGTTCTGCCGGTCGTCCAGGGAATAGCCGCTGCCAAAAAGCAAATATGTTGCTATATACTGGGCTTTACGTTAGTGACACCGCTGCTGACACTGTCCGGATACGCCGGTTACCTTTTTCTTGTGGTAACCGGTGCAATGGGGATATTCTGGCTCTATATCGCCTGGGCTGGATTTACAACGGCCGACAACAGAATTTGGGCCAAAAAGCTGTTTGCCTTCTCGATTCTGCTCATGACCGTCCTCAACGTCATGATGTCGATCGATGTCACGACCTGAGGCAACCGTCGATCTTGTCTGCAAGCATTTCAAGATAAGCAAAAGAGTATAGTATTTGACCGGCCTTCTTCGTCTGATATTTTACAATTGTCGATGTCGTAGATAAGCGAGGTAACGAGACTTCGAAAAGCCTTGCCACCGAAGGCGGAAAGGTTATGACTCAATATTTTTCCGTACAGTGCAAACA
>CALZIH010000183.1 GCA_945787305.1 uncultured Desulfobulbaceae bacterium
ATTTAAAACGATTTCTCATTAACACGATTAGTGATGAGAATTGTTACGCTTTGCCATTGAGAATCAATAGAAAAAGACAACAACATCAATCACCTACCACGCCCATAGGACGTGGTTTGATGAAGACCCCTCGAAGGGGTCGTTGTCGTAGGGAAAGCCCCTAAAGGGGCTGATTATCGTTTATACTTCCAACTTATCTACTCTTTATCTGAGTTGTCTTGCTCTCGGATATAACTCTTTATCATTTCTTCATCCAAACCTACCGTACTCACACAGTATCCGGTCGCCCAAAAGCTTAACCCAGTCATTCTCTTTGTTCCTAATAGTTCACGATGTATCCTGATAGCACTTTTGCCCTTTATAAATCCAACTGTGTTGGATACACTGAACTTAGGTGGTATGCTCAAGAGCAAGTGTATGTGATCAGGCATCGCATGGCCTTCATGCAACTCAATTCCCTTTTGACGGCACAAATCTCTTATTATACCACCTATTTTTTTCCTTAATTCGCCATAAATTGTTCTCTGGCGATATTTTGAAATAAAAACCAAATGATATTTACAGTCCCATCTTACATGGGATAATGATTTCCAGTCCTTCATAGGTTCTTCCTCCTATACCCTTGGGGACTTTCCCTGAGGGAGAACCTATTACCACATTCTATCGCGCCGGAACGGTAGAACCTCGTAGGGTCGCTCGGGCAGAGCCCGAGGTTTAATTAAAAGACAATTAAATATTTTCTGCTTCCCATCACAGGCTTCTCCTTTAGTATCTTCTTGTGTCAAAAACAGTTTCGTCCATATTTGCACCATTTTGCTCTGCAACAAAATGGGCAACTGGTCCCGCTCCATTAAAACGTTTTTATCATATCTGATATGCTCATCGTGCACTGTTGAAGTTGGTCACCAATCTGAAGGGCTGTATAGTCCACTCCACGGGAGATGATAATTTCTGCAAAGGCACCATCACTTAGGCTGGGCAGTTTTTCTTTCACACGATCTATACTCTCGCCGGCCAAAAGTGACATTGCCTGTGCCACCTGCCTGTGTGAGCATCGCAACTACCCCCACCCAATCCGATTCAAAAGAGGCTATAAATAATGATTTTTTAACTATCCCTTTTTCTGCTAATACAAATTCCTGCTACAGTGCCCATTTTACATCTTCCATGGAAAAAGATAGACATCATGCCAGCTCCCTTCGGAGAGATACTTGCCAGGTTCCATAATAATAAACCCATCGGCCTGAGCAATTGAACCAAGCATGTGCGATCCTTGTTTTTCTAATACCTCCGCAATTATAAAACCGCTTTCTTCCTTCCTTAGGCTGATACGCATAAAATTAGTCCGATTCCCTTTGTTCTTAACAGGGTTGTCAAACCTGGCCTTGGCCTTGCGCCAGGAAAACTCTCTTCCTTGTAGGCTTCTGAGAAGGGGCTGGATATAATACATGAAACACATAAAACCGGAGACCGGGTTGCCTGGCAAACCAAGCAGCAAACAGTCTTTTTTTCGTGCAAAGAACAGAGGTTTTCCAGGTTTTTGTTTGACCCTCCAGAACAATTCAGTAAATCCGCATTTCCGGGCCGCCTCTTTGACATGATCATGCTCACCCACCGAGACTCCGCCGGTGACAATGATTATTCCAGCTTTATTTATTGATTTTCTAATTGCAATTTCGGTGTCTTCCAGAGTATCTCCCGAGTAATGCCTACCAACAACCTTACCCCCTGCCTGAAGAACAGCGGTGTTAAGCATAATAGAGTTAGAATCCCTGATTTGATGGGGAGCTACGGGTTCCCCCGGAGCAGCCAGTTCAGTGCCTGTTACCACAAGACAGACATGCGGTGGTGAATATACTGGCACCTCATTAATGCCCACTGAAGCCAGCAACCCTAATTGAGGAGCCTGTAAGGCTGTTCCCCTATGTAATAACAAATCACCGGCAGCAAATTCTTCACCTGCCATGCGGACATCCTGTCCTTTGTTTCGAGCCTGCAATACTGTTATTCGGTTATCTTTGATTTGAGTCTCTTCCACCCGGATAACTGTATCGGTACCATTGGGAAGTATGGCACCGGTGCTGATTTTAATTGCCTGATTGGACCGGCAAATATTTGAAAAGGGAATTCCGGCCTGGCTTTCACCAGCAATTGTAAGTGTTATGTGATTACCCTCGGCAGTGAAAGCCACATCTTCCCAACGCACAGCAAAACCATCCATAGCGCTGTTAGTGTGGCGTGGTGATGGCTCAGGCGCTAGAATATCCAATGCAAGACGTCTTCCTAGCGCATCGAGCAGGGGCATGGAGGTTACTATTGGCTGTGGATTATTATCCTGGATTATTTGAAGTGCTTCCCATATTTCAATTAGGTCTGTTTTTTTGTTTTCAGATACGGGATTTACAACATTGTTTCCAATATCCCTCCACGAATGCTTGTCTCTGAAAAGTCGAGGTTCATGGTGTGTTTCCATCATTTTATACCTCCTCTTTGTCGTTGCTGTATTTCAGAGCTTTGTTTCTGTTCCTTTTTGTTAAGGCTAGAACTTTATTTTCTATGCTATGGTTTACATCATCGTTATGGAGATTTTTCTGCCTAAAAAACCGATTGCAACTACGAGTACTGTGCCAAGAATCTTTTGCATCGTTCTGGGGTTAAAATGCCGGGCGCCCATCATTGATCCCACCATGCCACCGACCACAACACCAATGATCAGTGGCATATATGGAACAAGATCGATACTGTTGTATTGTATACGGGCTGCCAGGCCTGCCGCTGAATTAACCCAGATGAAAAATGCACCACATGCTGCAGCTTCCTTGGCTGTCCCCAGACCCAGGAGGAGGATAAGCGGCACAAGATATACACCGCCGCCAATGCCGACGATACCGGCGACAAGCCCTAAAACAGCACCACATCCAAGGGCCAGAAAAAACTTCCCCCTGTCATCAAGCTCCAATGGTTTTGTTTCCTTGGGAAAATAGATACGCATGGCAGCAAAGATAAGTGAAGCCGACAGTACCAGATAAAACAGCATCTTCGGTAGATGAAGCATGCCCCCTACGTAAGCCATGGGGATGGAAGAAATGAGAAATGGTGCAATAAGACGCAGACGTGCATGCTTCTGAGTCAGAAAAACGATGCTGCCAACCGTGGTTACCAAAATATTAAGAGTCAGTGAAATCATGGGAATTGTTGTTACGCCTGCCCCAAAGATGGCCAGCAGGGCAGTATAGGAAGAACCACCACCCAGACCAACGGAAGCATAGAAAAATGCCACAATTGCAAAAATGACTGCAAGAGCTGAGATGGAAAAGGTAAGGTCGGTCATAATTTCACCCTCCAATCATTGCCATCGACGGTTCAGTTGCGCGACTGGAAAAACGTTCTGCCTCATGTCCGTTGTTAAAACGGTTCTTCACACAGGCAACAATAGCCTCCCTGATCAGGTGATTGTCAGCACCGTTACGAAGCATCATTTTCAAGTCCAGGGCTTCGTTGTCATAGAGACAGGTTTTCAGCATGCCGGCTGGGGTGATGCGCACTTTGTTGCACATTGCACAGAATAATCTTGAATGACCTTGAATAATACCCAGGTTCCCCTTGTAACCAGGCACATCAAATATACGGGCAGTTGTCGGCAAATCGGTAAAGCACTCTGTGATGGAAGGAAAAATCCTGTTCAGCCGCAAAAACAAATCACCGTTTTCCAGCTTTTCTGCCCGCACAGTTCCTGAAAAAGGCATTCTTTCAATAAATCGTACGGCAATGGGGTTTTTTTTTGCCAAACCGGCTAACTGGTTAATTTCAGAATCACTGGTGTCCTCGAGGACCACACTATTAATTTTGAGAGGAATTTTTCGTGCAATGGCTCCCTGCACAGTCTTCAAAACAGGCTCAAGATAATTAC
The DNA here is from genome assembly GCA_945787305.1 of uncultured Desulfobulbaceae bacterium. Classification (GTDB taxonomy): domain Bacteria; phylum Desulfobacterota; class Desulfobulbia; order Desulfobulbales; family Desulfobulbaceae; genus DRLX01. The sequence continues at coordinate 3,911 of CALZIH010000183.1, forward strand.
GCCTGGTGATCTTCGAGAATCTTTTCTGGTTTAGAGTATCTAAGCTTACATTAATGCCATTAAGATTAATGGTTACAAGCTCATCAAGATATCGAGAGGTTATCACCCCGTTTGTTGTGACATGCAGATGCTGCACTCCGTCAATCTTTCGCAGTCTTGTCAGGAACGGCAGGCAGCCCCGTCTGGTAAATGGTTCACCGCCTGTCACCCGTACCTTGTTTATGCCCAAAGAGCAGAAAATAGCTACAAGACGCTCCAGTTCTTCAAAACGGAGAATTTCCTCATGGGGATTGAAGAGCACTCCTTCTTCCGGACGACAATAACGGCAGCGAAGGTTACAACGATCTGTGATGGCCAGCCGCAAGTAGGTAATTTGGCGGCCCTGCCTGTCAAAGAGGCCACCACCTTTCGGAAAAGTTGGAGGGTTAGGACAGGGATACTGGTGCTTGTTTTGAAAAACCTTCATATTTTGCTCCTTTCCAAAGACGGGAGGCAGAGTTGTTTCCAACCAAGCCCTATCGGCCGCAGATCATATCCTTCAGACGTAGATCAGTTGGCTCGGAGTTTTACAAATTTCAACCAGACAAATTATTAAGTCTCTGGTGTGGGTGTTTCGTCAATTTCCTTTATTCCTTTTTTAAAAGAGCTGATCCCTTTACCAAGGCCGGAACCTATCTCGGGCAGTTTCTTGCCGCCGAAAATCAGAAAAGCGATTGCCATGATAATTATTAACTCAGATATTCCTAAACCAAACATTGTATTCCTCCGAACCTATTGTTTATTCTTATCCGGGCTATTTTCTCCAGACTCTAAATGAAAGGATTTTCCTGACGGAAGAAGCCGCTTCATCTCCTGATAATGAAATGATTTCTGATGTACTTTACCCCAGGACATAGCTGGAATTTCTTCATGGCATACTATACAGACACCTGTTTGTTCGACTCGGTCCCGCATTTCTTTGGGCAAAGGTCCTGACAACGGCCAATGATGCCCCACGGTTTGGACCTGTTCGTCCTCCCGAGTTACCACCTGGTCCAGGTCCATGGGAAGCTCAGGGATTGGCGGAATCTGTATTTGAGCATTCTGGCTGACAATTTCCCCTTGAGCTGTGGTAAGGTCAACAGTTACACCTTTTGCGTATGCCTTCAGGTATTGTCCATCATGAGTGCCGTACCCCAGGGCCTTAGAGCTGCCATGGCATGACATACAGGTGCGGGCCTGGCGGGCTATGGTATGCGGAGCAAGAGGCGCCATGTCTATTCCCCGCTGCCCATCCTTACCGCTATTCTCAACTTGTGGAGCCGTGCGCCAGATTTTGTTCTGGATCAGGGTGTTACCGTCAGGCCCGATAACGGTTGTTATCTGCTGACAGCCGGGTACGATCGGACTTACCCTGCCTTCGCCATTAATGCCTAGAACAGGATTTTCCCACCGAAGATAACCCCGGTTTTCAGATGCCTTACCCGGCCCTTTAACAGCACTGCCATCACGCCTGGACTCAGAGGTGTTGCCATCCGGGTAATGGAGGTTACCCGAGGCAATCCAATCCGTTGATGTTTTGCCGTCCGAATAGTCAACCTTGACATGGCAGCCATAACATTGCGGCGCCCAGGCGGAATGACAGGCATAGCATTCCAGGGAATCGAGGTGTCTGCCAACTTTAACCATTGCAGCAATGGCTCTTTTTGGATTTTTCCAACTGTTTGCGATACGAATGGAGTTAAGCGTCGGGACAATAAAGTCAAGTCCGCTGGCGGAATGGACAATAACCTTTTCGCCATCCCGGACGACGTTTCCAAAAGGGTTGCCGCGGGCGGTGAGCAGATAGCCATCCAATGGCTGATACTCTGTGTTAAACTCTTTATGCGTGTCCAAAAGCACCTTGGAAACTCCGCGGGGGGTGTCCATTTCCAATGGCAGACCGAATTCATCACCCCAACCCAGGGGGAGTTCCCATGGATATTTGGTAGGAGTCCCATGGCAATCGGTACACTCAATTTCAATATTTGCAAGGAGGGCGCCGGTAATATTTCCGTTGCCATGCATTTCCAAAGAAGTATGACAATCCTGGCAGAGCAAACCTCCTTCCGGGTTTCCTTCACGGCTTTGCAGCTGATGGTGAACGTCGTCTTTAATGTAAAGATAGTACTTGGTATGGAGCTTCGGCATCTTCTCCCCTGTGTCGGTGTAGGGCGTACCAT
>CALZIH010000184.1 GCA_945787305.1 uncultured Desulfobulbaceae bacterium
CCCACAGCATTTTTTATATTTCTTGCCCGAACCGCAGGGACAGGGCGCGTTGCGGCCGACTTTTTCTTCATTTCGTTTCACTGTTTTTTGCTCTGCACCAGCGTCACCGGAACTACGGCGAGCCATCTCCAGTTCCCGTTCCCGCTCCTGGCGACGTTCTTCTTCCATCCGTTGTAATTCATCATCCTGAACGATCTGCACCCGGAGCAAAGTCCCAACGGTTTGCTGTTTTACCGTTTCCACCATATTGATAAACAGATCAAACCCCTCTTTTTTATATTCATCAAGAGGATTTTTCTGACCATAGCCACGGAGGCCGATCCCCTCTTTCAAATGATCCATATTGAGCAGATGTTCTTTCCAGAGTGTATCCACCATCTGCAGCAGGATCATCCGTTCCAGCTGACGCATCTGCTCCTGACCGTTCTGCTCTTCCTGGCGTTGATACTTGGTTTGTACTTCCGCTGTCAGTTTTTCAAGCAGGGAATCATGGTTGAGATCGGTCCGTTCGGTCTTATTCCAGGCGAGCTTCAGGTTAAACACCTCTTCAGCCCGCTCATTAAAGGCTTCCCAGTCCCAATCCTCAGACGGCGTTTTTTCAACCGCAAACTCGGACGTGAGCTCTTCTGCAAGATCGGCGACCATATCGTCTACGATGGGCTGTATATCCTCGCCATCAAGCACTTCACGCCGCTGACTGTAGATGACCTCACGCTGCTTGTTCATGACATCGTCATATTCCAGCAGGTGCTTACGGATATCAAAGTTATGCCCCTCAACCTTGCGCTGGGCATTTTCAATGGCCTTGGAGATCATGGAATGCTCAATGGGCTCGTCTTCTTCCATACCAAGCTTATCCATGATTCCGGAAATGCGTCCGGAACCGAAAATACGCAGGAGGTCATCCTCCAGGGAGAGAAAAAACCTGGAGGAACCGGGGTCGCCCTGACGGCCCGACCGACCACGCAACTGGTTGTCGATGCGCCGACTCTCATGCCTACTGGTTCCGAGAATATGGAGACCACCAAGCTCACGCACCCCCTCGCCCAGCTTAATGTCTGTTCCGCGTCCGGCCATGTTGGTTGCAATGGTTACCTTGCCCGTCTGTCCGGCATCGGCAACGATTTCTGCTTCCCGTTCATGTTGTTTGGCATTCAGCACCTCATGGGGAATTCCTTCCTTTTGTAACATTTTGGCGATCTTTTCCGAAACATCAATGGAGATGGTACCGACCAGGATGGGCTGCCCTTTCCCGTGCAACTCTTGTATTTCCCGGACAATATTGCGATATTTGGCCTTTTCGTTCTTATAGATGACATCGGGATAATCAAGGCGTATCATTTCCTGGTGGGTAGGAATCACAACAACGTCCAGGTTGTAAATCTTCTTAAATTCGGGTGCTTCAGTATCAGCTGTTCCAGTCATACCGGCAAGTTTGTCATACATGCGGAAATAATTCTGAAAGGTAATGGAGGCAAGGGTTTGGTTTTCCTTCTCGATTTTCACCCCTTCCTTAGCTTCCAGGGCCTGATGCAGACCGTCTGAATATCGGCGTCCCTCCATGGTTCGACCGGTAAATTCATCAACAATGACCACCTGACCGTCCTTGACAATATAATCCACATCCCGTTGAAAAAGGACATGGGCTTTAAGGGCCTGGTTGATATGATGCAGCTGGTTGATATTGCGTGGATCATAGAGATTATCAACCCCAAGCAGCTCCTCCCCGAGCATCACGCCTTCATCGGTGAGCATGGCCTGGCGAGCTTTTTCGTCCTTGTTGTAGTGCTCGTCTTCCTTGAAATGTATCATGATCCGGTCGACCTTGAGATACATATCCGTCGACATCTCGGCAGGCCCCGAAATAATCAACGGCGTCCTCGCCTCATCGATGAGAATGGAGTCGACCTCATCAACGATGGCGTAGTTGAAGCCGCGCTGACAAAAATCCTCAAGACTAAACTTCATGTTGTCACGAAGATAATCAAATCCAAACTCGTTATTGGTTCCGTAAGTAACATCTGCACGGTAGGCTTCTCGGCGGGCGGCATCGTCCATATCGTGGACAATGGAACCGGTAGTCAAGCCGAGAAAACGGTACACCTGCCCCATCCATTCCATGTCGCGACTGGCCAGATAATCATTAACGGTGACGACATGAACTCCTTTGCCGGACAGGGCATTCAAATATACCGGAGCTGTTGACATCAGAGTTTTACCCTCACCTGTTTTCATCTCGGCGATCGTGCCCTGATGTAAAACAATACCACCGATAAGCTGGACATCGTAATGGCGTTCACCCAGCACACGTTTCGCCGCCTCCCGGACCACTGCAAATGCCTCCGGCAACAGGGCATCCAACGATTCTCCCTGGGCAATTCGCTCCCGAAATTCATCGGTCTTGGCGGCCAGTTCCTGGTCAGTCAACGGTTCAACCGTTGGTTCAAGATCGTTTATTTTGACGACCATCTGTCGCAGCTGCTTAATGGTACGGTCGTTTTTACTGCCAAATACCTTGGTCAGGGCCTTTCCAATCATCGTATTCTCTCCAACGGCAAAGCGAGCATGCTCTGCCTTTATCGTCATGCGTTATGCTGTTGTATTTTTCTCTGAAACCCACATCAGGGCATCCTCATCACAGTCCGGAAATTTCGGACAGTGCAGGCAATCACTCCAAACCTTATGGGGAAGATCATGTTTATCCTTATCGACAAAACCAAGCTTTCTAAAAAAACCCGCCTGGTAGGTCAAAACAAACACCTGTCCGATTTCCAGGCTTTCCGCCTCATCAAGACAGGATTGGACAAGTTGTTTACCAATACCGTGGCCATGCAAGGCACTGTCAACGGCAAGGGATCGAATTTCCGCAAGATTGTCCCAACTAATATGAAGAGAGCAGACGCCCTTAATGCCCCCTTCATCGTAGACGATAAAATCCCGAAGCTGATCATAAAGAGCACTGTACGAGCGGGCAAGAAGTAAGCCCTTGTCAGCAAATCTCTGGAGCAGGGCATGAATTGCCCGAACATCTCCCATCCGGGCCGGACGAATCTGCCCCGTCATTTTGTGCGTTTTCGTATTCATCATAAAATATAATATGTTACACCGGCTGCAGCCAGCGGTCAAGAACCATGGACTGCTCAAGGGAAAGCAAGAGCATTCGACAGATTCATTTGTACCGGAATGCGTGATCCATGCCGTATGCCTTAACGGCCAACCGCCCGCTTTTTTCTTTCCGGCTGAATGACACCAACAGAGATATTATGATCCACCTGGGAAGCTACAACCGACCGGCTGACCGTGGCTGATGGAAGAAGTATAGTCTGTCCTGCCCAGATCCCTAAAAGAAACATCCATAAAAACAGGCAAAATGAAACGATACCAACTCCAGCCACTCCGGTAAGACTTAATTGGAAACGAAACCGTTTAGGGGACTTTTTTTTGACCCGTTTTTTTCTCCTGACTGCCATAAGAGCTAACCTGCTGAAGCAGCTTTTACATGGTTTCCGGGGCATTCAGCCCGACCAGGGTAAGACCGTTTCTCAAGACAACCTTCACGGCCCGGCAAAGCTGCAACCGCGCTCTGGTTAACTCCGGATTATCACCCAGCACTTTGTGTTTATTATAATAACGATGAAATTGACCGGCCAGCTCCATGAGGAAAAAAATCACACGATGCGGCGCCAGATCGCGGGCAGAGCCGGCGATCATTGCCGGGTATTCTGCCATTATTTTCAATAAAGCAATCTCCTCTTCTTCGTCCAGCAACCCGAGATCGGCATCGGCAATGTTTCCGGCATCGACCTGCAGCTCCTTTGCCTGGCGCTCAATGGAGCAGAGACGGGCGTGAGCATACTGGACATAGTAGACCGGATTTTCCTGACTCTGGCTGGTGGCCAGGTCAAGGTCAAATTCAAGCTGGCTGTCCGGTTTACGCATCAGAAAGAAAAAGCGCAGAGCATCGACCCCCACTTCGTCCACCAACTCGTCAACCGTGACAAAGGTAGCCTTGCGGGTGGACATCTTCACCTGTTTGCCGCCACGCATGAGGGTGACGAATTGATGAAGTATCACGGTGATCTTGGAATCATCGTGGCCGAGCGCTCGAACTCCGGCCATGACATCGGGTACGGTGGCGATATGATCGGCACCAAAAACATCAATCATCCATTCAAACCCGCGCCGGAATTTCTCCCGGTGATAGGCGATATCCGGTAACCTGTAGGTAGGTTCACCGGTATTTTTTATGATCACCCGATCCTGCTCCTGACCAAAGTCAGTGGTTTTAAACCAGGTCGCACCATCCTTTTCATAGACAAAATCTTTGCTTCGCAGTTTTGCAACCACATCATCAATCAACCCGTCTTCATAGAGGGTATGTTCGTTAAAATAGGAATCAAAGGCAATACCTATCCTTTTCAGGGTGGCGTCGATGTCGGCAAAAATATCTTTTTCGGCATGACCCTTGAAAAACAATTCATCCTCTTCTTGGAGACCGTCACCGGATTCTTCCTGTAACCGGCGTGCGATTGCATAGATATAATCTCCCTGGTAACCGTCCTCGGGAAACTCATTTTCCAGGCCGAGCAACTCAAGATAGCGGGCCTTTGTCGAGGCCCCCAAAACCCGCATCTGCCGACCGGCATCATTAAAATAATATTCGCGATCAACAGCATACCCTGTTGCGGACAAGATCCGGGCAATGGTATCACCGAGGATGGCATTACGGCCATGGCCGACGCTGAGCGGTCCAGTGGGATTAGCACTGACAAATTCAACCAGCACTTTTTTCCCATTGCCAAAATCGGCTCGGCCAAAGCCGGTGCCCTGTTCAAGGACCTCGGGCAACACAGAGCTCCAGATACCTCTATTCAGGAAAAAATTGACAAAGCCCGGACCGGCGATTTCCACTTTTTCCAGCAGATTATCGCCTGCTCCCAAAAGTTCAAGCAGTTGGGCGGCCACCTCCCTTGGATTGCGTTTTTCCTTACCGGCCACAACCATGGCCAGATTCGTGGAAAAATCACCTTGCCCGTCACGTTTTGGCACTTCGACAGCATAACTGTCAGCGGCGGTATCCGTCCACAATCCCTTTTCGACTCCCTGCAGGAAGCACTGGTCAACCCGTTGTTTCAGTAGTGATTTGATCATTTTTTTGCTTATATTCTCGTTACTTTTCGAGTATTCCCGGCCACACTTTTTTGGCTCGTAACCAGCAGGGAGACAGAGCAACTCATTTATATATATTTAAATCACAAACAACTGGTTCAACAGTTATCTGTCGTGAAAACAAAACCAGCCCCCTCGCCGAGCAGGACTTGCTGAGCTTTGATGGCAATCAGTTACTATTTTTTTACAAAGACATAGACTGCAAGTCCGATAAGGATGACCGCAAAAATTTTTTTGAAATTTTCCGTCGATACATGCTCAAGCAGGCGGGCACCGATCTGGGCACCGATGATACCGCCTAATCCCAAGAGTATACCATATTTATAATCTACATTGGCAAACTTGTTGTGGGCGACAAGGGCTGAAATCGAGATCACCAAAATACCAAGAAAAGAGGTTCCCACCGCCTTTTGGGCGCTAAAACCAAGGGAAAGCAGTAAGGGCACCATCAGAAAGCCACCGCCAAGGCCGCTGAAGGAGGCACCGATGCCGACAACAATTCCACCAACCACAATGAATACGGTTGTTACATCCATTTCCCTTTTCTCCTCTCAGTCCACATAAACAATTGGGTTGCAATGACCGAACAGACAAAGCACCTCATAGCTTATGGTATCCATCCAGGCGGCTATGTCATCGGCGGTTATGCTTTCCCAATCCTGACGACCGAGTAACACCACCTCATCACCGGCCTGGACCCCTTTTATACCGGTTATATCCACCAAGGTCAGATTCATGGAAACACGCCCCACCACCGGGGCACGCTGACCATGGATCAGCACACAGGCCCTATTGGACAACGCACGAAGATAGCCATCCTCGTAGCCCACGGGCAACACCGCCAGCCGAGTGGTTCTGCTGGTGGTGAAAATATGTCCGTAGCCAAGCCCTGTTCCTGCCGGGACCTCACG
>CALZIH010000185.1 GCA_945787305.1 uncultured Desulfobulbaceae bacterium
GCGATCACGACTGGGCAAGCCTGGTCGCCTATGCATCGATACCGGACCGGTTCGTTGTCCAGGTGCTTTGGTTTCGAAGCAACCAGATGCGTAAAGCAGTTGACGTGGATCTCGATCGTGCCGATACATTAAACGAGGCCGGAGACTATGAGAGCGCCGATAAGGCCATTACGGAGGCACGCTGCCAGCTCAAAACCTGGGACACGCGGTTTCCAAGCGAGAAATGGGTACAAAGCCTCCCTGCAATAGTCAGTGCCGAGGCGCAAGCATTACGGGCCGAGTACTATGGCATATGCGGCGCCACGGAAAAGCGCGCAGCCGGTCTCTACCATGTACGTGGCGACAAGGCTGGGACCAAGGCGGCGGCCAAGAAAAAAGCGCAAAAAAGGACCGAGAAAGCTCTTGAGCACGCACGGAGATGGTATCAACGTGCAATGCAAACTGGCATGCAGAAGCTTGAGCACTGGCCCGCTACCCAGTACCTGTCTCTTAGCGCAGTACTCGGAAAGACAGCCGACCCGGATACCTTTGACGGCACCTTCACCTGGGCAAGCCAGGATCTTGCCGGCGATACGGGAGAGGCAATCGCCTGGGCCCATGGCACGCTGGCCGAGCTGGAACTCCTCCGCCTCTATCATAATCCTGCCAGCATAAGAGGCCGGAATAAAGCGAACACCATAAAGCAGCGTGTTCAAAAGCACTGTAAGGAAATCGTGAATCTGATGGGCATTGACAGCTTCCATGTATTTTCAACCCGCCGGCAATTCATCCGGTATAAAACCTGGTGGAAATCGGACCTGTGGCAGGACGTGGCCGACACGGCGGTCGAAGCGCTGCTTCCGCCCGGCGAGTCAGGAGATGATTCGAACACATAAACCCGGATCCAATATGCGCCTCACCTGTGTCCACTATCAGTGCAAATGTCTTTACGCCCAAGCGTGACAGGATATACGCATCTGATATCACGTCACAATATTTAAGGTAGACGGTTGAGCAGCGTAACCAGCCTTACATTTCCCTTGACAGCTCAACACCATTCTATTTATGTTCGAAAGTAATTGGGTAAGTACCGAATAGCACCTCCAAAAAATTATATAATCAGGAGAATGCATTGGACCCGCTTAATGTCGAAGCAATAGCCTCATTGCGAAGCACCATCACTTCATTCTTACCCCCTGTTCCCAATCCCAGCCATGCCTACCTCATATCAATCAGTGAAGCCAATGTTAAGCCTGCCGGTATTGGCGGCTTTATCGGGCTACATCCGAACCCTGAAGGTGAGCTACTGGGGAGAAGAGTAGAAGCCTCTCTCATCATTACCGCAAGTGCTCCCAATGACACACAGCTCCTCGAAGATTATGCGGCCGTTGTCGATTCTCTACTTGCGCTCGGGCAAGGCGAATTGCGTTCGCAGGGCATCCTCAAGATGACCATGACACGTCCAGATGAACAATTGGATCTGGACACATCAACCCGTGACCTGCAACTCGATATAGTATTTGAATACTTGAAACTACCGGAATCTGCAGAGGAGACGATTGATACAATTCCACTCAATGTGGTCTTGGATTAATATATTCATGATTATGTAACGCTACACCTTAATCAATAAGCTTGATCTCGTTTGGGAGGGAACCTAATGGCAGAGACTTTTTCAACTTCGGAGCTTGTGATACCAGGAACGTTTATACGCGTTCGCGCTGAAGGACTGATCAGCGTAGGTGGAATTTCTTCCGGCAACATCGGCATTGTCGGGACAGCAACACCTGCAAACGAGGAGGTAACCAACGCCTTCAGTGAAACCCATATTCTATCGGATTATGAAAGCGCCAAGACGATCTTTGCAGCCTATGACGCCTATGCCGACGGTACGGGGACGCTGAACCTGATGCGGTCGTTACAGGTCGCTTATCGAAATGGCGCTAGAAAGGTCTATGTCCGCGCCGTGGAAGCGGGAGACAGCCCTGCCGATTTCACCACCGCCTTTAATGAGGTCGTTAAGGAAGACGTCAACATTCTTATCGCCCCGGAGTTGTCCACCTCCGATGCCATTAGCGTCCTCCAACCGATTCTCGAAACGGCGGAGAACGACGGCAAGGATATGATTTCCGTCATCGGTTCCGATGCGGACACGACTGCAACCATTATCGCAGGACGGCCCAGTAACGACCGGATTGTTTTTACCACCCCCGGCATCCAGGCCTTTGATGAAGCCGCCGATGGGGGCAGTGGCGCCGATGTGAACCTCAACGGCCGCTACAGTGCCGCCGCCGTTGCCGGTTTAATCAGCACGCTCACCCCGGAATCCAGCCCCACCAACAAGGTACTGCCTGGCGTTGTCAAACTGACGCAACGGTTCAGCTACGGTGAAACCAGCCAATTGGTGAGCGACCGGGTTATGGTGCTGGAAGAACGCGAAGGTGTTCGCGTTGTCCGTGGATTGACTACAGACCCAGGCGCATTTGCGCAAGTAACGGTTCGTCGCATCACCGATTTTGGCAAGGCCGGTATGCGCAAGGCAAGCAACCCCTTTATTGGCAAACTCAACAATCAACGTGTGCGCAAGGCCTTGCATGGCGCCATTGACAGTTTTCTAACCACCATGGTCATCGATGAGCAGTTAATCAGCTATGAGCTTGATGTTACGGCCACCCGGGACGATGAAATCGCCGGACGGGCCATCGTTAATGCAGTGCTCAGACCGACATTCAGTATCGAATTCGTAGCAGTCACGCTCGTTCTTGAATAACAGGAGAAAAACTCATGGCCAATACCAGCATATACACCGGTGCAGACGGATCCATTACCTTATCGGCACCCCAGGGAGGACAGGGTGACGCTGCCAATGCAGTCCTTGAGGAATATGAACTGATCAGCGTGGGACGGGTACAGAACGTGCGCGTTGAGATCCACTCTGACGTCAAAGCCTTTCATGAAGTCGGCCAACGCTATGCAACCCAGTTGCGGCCGGGCAACATTACCATCCGCGGCACGATCGGCCGTGCTTTTATAAACGGCGCCTTACTCAAACTCATGCTTGGGGAGGCTGCAACCAGTCGGCCGGCATCAAGCTGGACCCAACCGTCTTTCAACATCACATTGCTGTTGGAAAACGCTGCCCAGCCCGGCATTCGCAGCACAGTTACTCTCTACGAAGTGATGGTTGAAGAATGGATTTACGCCATTCCGGAAGACGATTTCGTCACCGAAAACATTACGTTCCAGGCACTGTATACGAGCATGAGCGACGAAGCAGAGTAACAGCAGAAAAACGTTGATGTATGCAATGGCTCCGGTTGGTGTCGGGAGGTGGCCACCTCTTCGATCCTCTCTTTGAATCGAAGAGGAGAAGGAATGGGGTCATGTTCAAGGAATACAAACCGGCCCAATGGAGCCCGAAATCAATAGAGGTGAATACGGCAACAAAGGGAATAGGTTGTCTACCTGAAAGCGGCCGAGTTTGATCGAGGAATATTCAACCATGCTAACTTCGGAAGATATGCTGGCAGGTAGCCGGCTCAGCTTTGATATCACTGTACCGCAGGAGGTGCTCACACCAGGAATGGAAGATCGTTCGTCAACACCTGGTGACAACAAGGTAAAATTACGACCCCTTACCATCGCTGACCTACAAACGATTTCCAGGGCGGCCAAGGATAATGACAGCCTGCTCGCCGTGTTAATGGTGCAAAAATCAATGTTGGAGCCTGCATTATCCGTGACAGAGGTGTCCAATCTGAATTTGGGTTTAATGAAGTACCTACTGGATCAGGTCCACCTTATCAGTGGCCTGGAGGCGGACACTGCTCATATCAAAGCCATGGCTGAAGAACCTATGGCACGGGCGGCCTTTCTCTTAAGCCGGGAATTCGGATGGTCACCGCAGCAGATCAGCGAACTGACCCTGGGTCAGATACTGCTCCATCTGCAAATGATGACCAAGGGAGAAAGCGCGTGATCGGGGCAGCTGACATTCAATCCAGCAAAGCTATTCGATCAGTGCGGCGCCTGCTACATGTCATAAGCAGACGGCAATCCCTGCCCTTACTCATCTCACCATCGGTAGCAACACTGTTGAGCGGGATATCGGATCACGGTGATCTTCATCGCCTCTTGTCCATAGATCCCTTTGCTTCCCTGGAAGGTGAAGTGAAACAAGACAATCACTCGCAGCACAGTGAAACTGCTGATAAACAGAAGGCCAGTTCCGAGCCGACAACACGAAAACAAAACCTTACCCGTAACCGGGAAACACTAATACAGCCTGGCTCGGCCGATCTTCATCCCAATCAAACACACCAACAAAAGGAACATGGTCCAGAGGTCGAGACCCGACCTGCTAACGAAACGGGCAAGGGAGAACATGGATCCGTTGCCCCTGATACTCTTCGTGTGGAGCAGGAAGCAAGCGCGGGCACGACCCGAGTGAAAGATCTGCTTGAGCACTATGCAACGCTTCTCGAACAACAACCGCCCGCAATCTCAGCAGACCCGACGGAAGTGAACAACAAGGCCAAAGGCAGCAACAGCGAACACATCAAACAGACCATGAACGCGTTGCGGGCTTTACAGGGCAAAACAGTTTCCACTCTATTACCCTCCGGGCCTTGGCCGCAGGCGAAATCCCAGGTAACCAGCGGCAACACGCTCCGGTCTCCGGATGGTTCCACCCGAGTTCCTGATACCCATACCCAATCACCGGCAGAGAGTCAACAGGCCGCTGTAACGCAGACAGGTGACAAACAAAACACAAGTGACGTGCTGCAGACTTTGGTCAGCACAGTGTGGAATCAAAACGATCCGAATCAATCAACAACGGCCACAAGCCCATCAATCGCAATCGATGGACCTGGCCCCGGTCAGCTTCTAGAGACATCGCGCCATGTCAGTGCAAACAGTTTTACAGGAGAACTTCAGCAACTCATCGAAGAACAAAAGCTTGTGCCAATGGAACCAAAACAAGCGAGTGAAAGCATTACCGACTGGCCGGCCGCACCGTTGAACTTTAGCGCCGGCTTGAGCAATGAGGACGAGATTATCGACACGGTCAACCGGGCACTGCGTGATGCAGCCCGACGCAATGGAGTGGACGTACCATGACAACGCAACCGGTACTGGGCGATTGGAGCATCCCAAACGTCGAGACCATCCACACCACCGAAAACCGAAGCTATGCACGCTTTGACGTGCCCGGACGAAGTGGAAGTGTCTATCAAGACCTGAATAATCAGCCCATCCATGTGGTGATTACCGGCAGCCTGTATGGTGAGGATGTCCATAACGAATTTCTCGAAACCGTAAGAGAAAAATTTCAACAGGGTGAGCCCGTCACCTTTACCGCCAATATCCTCAACGCCACCGAGCTGCAGTACGTGGTCATTGAGACATTGAAATTTCGGGAAAGTGGACGCCGTGCGGGAGAAATGGATTTTTTACTGTTACTGCGGGAAAGTCCCCCGCCTCCCCCACCGCCCAATCTACTTGGGGACCTGGATACCGGCCTGCTCGACCAGGCGCAGGGTTTGCTCGATTCCGCCACTGGCGCCCTGGATATGATCGATGCCCTGGGCAGCGTGCCCGACATTGGAAACCCGACGGAACCGTTGACCCAGGCGGCCAACGATGTCTCCAGCGCTTTATCCGGAATTGGAGACGCCCTGGCGCCACTCCAGTCCATTTTTGGCACAGACGACTCATAATTCGACGCTAAAGGAAAAAACAGATGCCTGAAGGCTCGCTGCAAACCAACATCACATCCTTACAGGGAATGCTTGAGGGAATAGGGACACTGGTTGGAAGCGAAGGTGAAGGTGGCCTGACCGCTGCAGCCTCCATTACCGGTCCCGGTGACCTGCTCAATGTGTTCAGTGGCCAGCTCAGCGGACAGATGGGCGCTGTTTTTGACTTTCGCGGCGGTGAGGATATCAACAACGTCGGTTCATTTTTCGACACCCTGCGGGGGCAACTGGAAAACCGCCCCGACCAGGCCCTGACAAGTTTCAGCGACCGGATACATGTCACCAGCCAGCAATTGCAGCAGGGTTTACAAGGTTCCATTGATCAATCATTGG
>CALZIH010000186.1 GCA_945787305.1 uncultured Desulfobulbaceae bacterium
ATTTTACAAAATATAGGGAGAATAATTGAACTGAAAGGTGCAATACTAAATTTGCATTTCGTGATTTAAAGTCAACATAGCTATATTTTATACGTAACAAAATAAACCCCGATTATATGGTATAATCTGGTCACCAAGGTCCTGTTTTTTCTACAAAAGAAAAAGGAGGTCACCATGACCGGACAAAGCGGTATACTTCAACATTATTATCCTGGTGAATGGGGTACTGTCGGACAACGGAGAGGCTGGTCCACTCCTTTATCATGTTTAGATCAACTAACACCAACCTCCAACTCCACTCATCACCAATCATCTTTTTCCCCAATCGCGAGAGCACTTGTCGATCAGCCTCCCGATAAAAAACGTAAGGCTGTTGATAGTTTTTCTAAACGACTTACCGACACAAGGCTGCACGGTGCATCGTTAGCCGTTGAATATCTTCGTGACAAATACAGCAGGAATCTCGCCCTAGGGACTATTACACAAGCCGGTTATGTTGCCCTATCCTTCCTGTCATTTCTCAATAACAACAGTACTCATATTTTCAAGCTAACCCGTCGTGATATCATCGCTTTTGTAGAGCACGAACAGGATCGTGGGATGTCGGTCAATACGGTCAGATCCCATTTGAGAGCGGTTTATACATTTGTTACTTTCCTGGTTGAACGAAAAACTCTACCTCCATCGATTCTCCACAAAAAAATCCGTCTTCCATCTCCAGAAACATTGCCTCGGGCCATTCCACCTGAAGATATAAAGGCCCTGCTTTCCGTAATCGAAACTGTTCGTGACCGCACCCTAATACTGCTTTTGCTGAGAACAGGTATGAGAATAGGTGAACTGCTGCATGTTAAAGTTCCAGATATAATCTTGCCGGAAAGAAAAATTCTCCTCTACCAGGGAAGTAAAAACTACCTGGGACGGGTAGTTTACTTCAGCCAAGACGCCGAAGCCGCCTTGAAAGAATGGCTGATGAATAGAAATGTGAACAAAGAATATCTTTTCTACAGCCCTTCCAGAGACACACTCAGTTATGCAGGGGCGAGGAAAATGATGAAAAAACGCCTGGAGCAAGCAGGGTTATCCCACAAGGGCTTTTGTCTCCACAACTTGCGTCATACCTTTGCCACGGATATGCTCAATGCCGGCTTACGAATTGAGATTCTGCAACAGATCCTTGGCCATCAATCAATTGATATCACAATGCATTATGCCAAACTGTCGGATAGAACACGCGAGAATGAATATTTCAAGGCAATGACCGTTATAGAACAGGGAGAGAATCATGCATCTTACCCAGTCAGTTCTCAATTACAGGCAGTATTTGAAGAGAAGAAATTATTCTCCTCACACCGTAAAAAATTATCTGCATAGGCTGCAGCGGTTTCTTTTATGGCTTGCTCTTCCTGTTGAATCAGTGAGGAGTGAGGATGTGAAAAGGTATATCGATTTCCTCCTTGAAAAACGATTGTCGCCACAAACTATCAACGGGCACCTAATTGTTATTCGTGGGTTCTACGGTTATCTTAAAGATGAAGAGGAGAGACCATTGAACAATCCTGCAAGCAAGATTACTGCGTTAAGACTCTCTAAGCCACTCCCCCGACATCTTCGAGATGGCGACGTTTCGGTCTTTTTTGCAGCTATCACAAAACGTCGGGATATGGCCATGTTTATGTTGATGCTGCGCTGTGGTCTCAGGGTTGAGGAGATAGCCCATCTCACCATTGATGCCATTGATTATCGTCGGAGCCAAATTATGATCCGCTGCGGTAAAGGGGCAAAAGACAGGGTCGTCTACATCAGCAACGATGCAGCCGATGCATTGGCAGCGTATTTACGAAAAAGACCTAATGCTAGAGAACAGAAGATATTTTTGGTTGAAAAAGGTCTCCATAAAGGTAAGCCGATATCAGTGCGTGGAGTACAGAAACGCATTGAATATTACTCTAAAAAAAGTGGGATCTCCGTATCTTGTCATCAACTTCGGCATACCATGGCAACGCAACTGCTCAATGCCGATGCCGCCCTGGTCACGATTCAGGATCTGCTCGGCCACACACAAATCAAAACAACTATGCGTTACTGCAAACTCTCTAATATGAAGGCGCAGCGTGATTATTACAGGGCCATCGCGAGAGTAATGGATAAGGTTGGAGTCAATGCCAATTAGAGCATGAGGTGTTAACCCGTTCCGTCAAGAAACGGTTGCTCCGACGAGCAAGAAGTAGGGGCCCATTCTCGCAACCGTTTCTTGACTGCACTCCCATCTGGGAAAAAAGGGCTTGACTTTCAGGAATTAAACACGCAAATTAACGACATATAACAATCCAATATAAAAAGAGAAAACAGGATTTGTTACGTATACCTATATTCTATGATATCTGACATTTACCATGGATTGAAAGTATGTTGAATTTGACCTGTGAATTACGAAGCAACTATATGATATTTCAAGGCCTGACCCTGGGCGTGCCAGTGCCGAGAAAGCAAAACAGGACTATTGGCCGGACGTAAAAGCCTGGCTGACTGACAGTGTCCACGGTGCAGAGCGGATTGCCGCCTTAGCCTCTTTTATTGAAACCGCCGGTGAAAAAGCATGGTCCTCCTGGCTAAACCCTGGTGTGAGTCCTCGGATCAACCTTTCCAGGTATCGTCAGTTGGTTGATTTCTTACTGGGGGTATCGTTGAATTAATTCGTCAGGGCAGCCTTCGCTCTTTATTCGTTTGGCAGGTTGAACCGGGTTATCTCGTGACCTGTATCTCCTCTTCTTGATCCTGCTCCCATGCTCCCATTGCCGGGCGAAACATGTGCCAGGGAAAGAGGGTGTTGGATGTAATCGTTACCGTTCCCAGAGTAACATCTGCTTGGGCGCTTTGTGTATTATCACCCAAAAAAAGAAAATTTGACAAAGTATAAGGGGAGGCATTGAAAGCAGAATAATCCTTGATCTCTCCACTCAGGATCTTCGTTTTATTCTGGTAGAAAATATAGGTGTCGTTGCCAAGGACGACTCTGTAATCAATCAGTCCGGCGGTCGTATCGAAGGTTGCGTTTTGACCGTTTTCCTACCATGGAGACGTCTGAAGCACCTCTTGGCCGGCAACCGGATGATGGGTTATTGCATGATTAACCTTCTGGAGAAAATACTCCCTGAATGATGGCAACATTCCTTTTAAGGTCTCAATATTGTTGCTATGATCTCCCCAGTACAACATGTCGAAGTCTTCAAGGTTTTCCAGCAGGTATTTCTCCTCCTCGAGAATCTGCAGTGGAGTTGCCTGAATGAATTCACCGGACACAACCTGTTTCTTCAGAATGGTTCCCGGCTGGATCGTCAGCGCCATGGGAGCCAGTTCTTCAGGCTGTAGAATGTTGAGCAGTTTTGTTGTTTCCACAATATGCTCTCTTGATCGCTTCCTTCCGCCAATCCCGAAGATAATCGAGATAAGCACTTCAATACCGGCTGCTTTGGCATGTGCCATGCCCTTTTTGGCCTGCTCACGAGTCAACCCCTTCTTGATATTCTCCAACGTCACAACATCGCCGGACTCAAGACCTGTATACACCTTGTCCAGTCCCGCGTCTTTCAGTTGCTTCAGTTCTTCAACGGATTTGCGTCTGAGGTCATTCAATCCGGCATAGGCTGATATTTTATCACATTCCGGGAAGGTGGAAGTCACTTTATGTAATACTTTTAATAGAAAATCGGTTTTCAACGCCAAGACATTGCCGTCAATGAGAAAGAGTGACCGAATGTGGCGAAGATAATTTCTCGCATCATCGATATCCTTGAATATATCTTCAATATCCCTGATACGGAACCTTTTCTCCCTGAACATATCACAGAAAGTGCATTTGTTATGGGTGCAGCCAATGGTCGTCTGTATGAGAAAACTGTCTGCCTCCATCCAGGGACGATATACTTTTCCTTCGTAATTCATAGTGATCTCTTTGGATTGTTATTGTATGGTTTGGGCCAGGATCGTCTCGATAACACGTACAATTTCTTTGCATTTCTGAAGATTGAGTGCATCAGGATGCGGGTTGGTAAACTGTCCAATATCGTTATCGAAATACTGACCGGATGCGTCAGCGAATTCATCTGACAGCGAAGCCCTGCAAAGAATTTCAGCTCCTATGCGAAGATCGCTGCCGTTCGCCCCGTACGCCTGCTTCACCATCTTTGAACCGAGCATGGATCTTGGATTCACAGCAATAATTGCCGGGCCGCTCTGCCCTAAAGAGAGTGCCAGGTCACGGGACCACATTGTCAGGGCCAGCTTGCTCTGCGCATAGGCCGTCCCGGCTGAGGCCAGCTTGTGCTTTCCGAGCAGAGCGTCCGGATCAACCGGTGCCTGGGCGGCCGAAGAGAGGTTGATTACTCGTCCGGAAGGATCCATCAATGGCAGCAGCTTACGGGTCAGCAGATACGGTGCAATGGTATTCACAGCAAACCGTACATCAAGCCCCGCATCGGTAACAGTTTCTGATACCACAAAGACACCGGCATTGTTGATGAGAACGTCGAGTTTTTTGTTTGTGTCGGCGACAGCCGTGGCAAGATCTACCACATCAGACATGCGCGACAAGTCGGCGACATAGGTCTTAAATCGTTCACTACCGGCCAGGCCGGATAGCTCTTTTGCAACACTTTCCAGTTTTGATCGGTTTCGTCCGTGCAACAGGACATTATGGCCCATCGAAACCAGCATTTTCGCAGTTTCAAGCCCGATACCGTCTGTAGCTCCTGTAATTAGAATTGTTTTTTGCATTGCTTAGTCTCCTTGTCCTGGACTCTCCAACCGTTACGGGAACTGTCGGAGATTTCTCAGGTGTCTTTTTCTTTCCTGATACCGCGACCTGTGCCGGGAAATTCGCCGGGTTATTTATCCTGCATGGGATACCACTGTTCAAAACTTCCCATTAGTTAATTTCCTGAACATCCATTACCAGCTTGTTCCAGTTGCGTTGGTTTTCCATATCATGTTCCATGCCTTTTTCATCAGCGATGGTGAATCGCTTGATGGCGGGAGTCTTGCTGGTTGCTTGATAGAGCCAGTATGCTTCTGCCTTGAGAGCTTCATTAATCGGCTTGTCGATGGATTCATATACCGCTTGCTTGCAGGCGTTGATGGATTCCGCCGGGAACTTGGCAATACGCTTGGCCAATGTGTTGACATATTCACCAACTTCATCTGGATCAAGCGCCTTATTGATTGTGCCATATGCTTCAGTTTCGTCCGCATTGATTTGTGTTGGTGAATTCAGATGCCAACCTTTTTCTCTATGTTAATTTGGACAAGTCCATTCTTGCCGATGACCTTTCTACTTTCCAGTTGAACGTAAGCTTTTTTGGTTGTTTCCTTTGCCAGAACCTGCATCCCCCAAAAAAACTGTTACTGTTACGTTCTGCTTTTTCCTGTAGAGCATTTCGTTTGACTGGTTTAAATATAAAGGGTAATATGAATAATTCAAGTAGGCAAAAAAAAATGCCGTAGTATCAAAAAACATACTAATGTGGAAAATAAATGCCTCACGACACATATAATTGTAATGCAGGGTGCCCGGTGGAAGCGACAATGGAGGTTATCGGGGGGAAGTGGAAGGGGGTTATTCTCTATCATCTGCTGGAGAAAACCTATCGTTTTGGTGAACTGAAGAAAATTATGCCAGGGATCACCCAGCACACCTTGACCAAACAGCTCCGTGATTTGGAACGTTTTGACATTGTCAACCGTAAGGTGTATGCGGAAGTACCCCCAAGGGTGGAATATTCACTTACTGAGCGTGGAGAAAGTCTGCGGGAAATTATTTTTATGATGCGTGACTGGGGTGTGGCCAATTTAGCCTTTACCAAATAGGCTGGGTAATTCCTCAAATTACAAGATCAAAGCCTCGGATTCTTCGTTTACCTGATCTCGAACGAAAAACCTGATTATTCAAGACACCCTTTATTGTACTTCAAAAACAACAGGAGCCTCTGGGCCATAGGTATCTTCATCATACTCTTC
>CALZIH010000187.1 GCA_945787305.1 uncultured Desulfobulbaceae bacterium
AGGCAGATCCAACAGGAGCTTCATATCCTTTTGCATAGCCTGCAGGCGAAAGCCCTCTACAATATCCTGCAAGAGGACATCGAGGTCAAGGGGGTCAAGGTGTAGCTTTATTTGACCTGCCTCAATCTTGGTAATTTCCAGAAAAGAGAGGATATATCGCTCCAACCTGCTGATTTCCCTCTTGATGGTTTCCAGATATTGCTTCTGCTTCTCGGTCAACGGCCCGGCTTTTTCTTTAAGCAGTCGCTCAACAAAACCACCGGCTATGGCCACTGGGGCTTTGAGGTCATGGGTAAACAGGGAGGTTATATTTTTTTTCTGGGCCTCAAGTTGTTTTATGGCCGAGGCGTCGCGAAAGACCTCGATACCATGGGCAAGGTTGCCATGTTCATCGGTGAGGGCGGAACTGGAAAAAAAGATGGGAAGCTGCTGCTGATCCTTGGTCGCAATCAACGCTTCCTTACCGATGCACGTCTTTCCGGCCTCCAGGCTCTCACGGAGAGGGCAGTTCTCTTGACAGAGATTACTGTTCAGGACATCGGAGCAGGACCGACCGATAACGTCCCCTTTTGCCCAACCGGTTATTTCTTCGGCAGCCTGATTAAACTCAACTATTCTATATGAAGCATCCACGATAAACAGTGCCACCGGCAGGCCGTTGACAATAAGGTCATACAATTTTTCCTTATCTGTCTGCTGCATACGTCACCTCAACGATTTTCCCTGTTCACGCCAGAAAAGCGGAAATCTCAAAACAAGCCGGCCGCCCTGCCCGGGTTCCGTACTGTTTTCCACCTCTAACTCCCCCTGATGCTCTGTCAGAATCTGTCGAACCAGTGACAACCCCGGATGCCCATTCCGAGCTGTGTAATCCACCGGTTGATGAAGCTGATCCAGGATGGTCTCTGAAAACCCCGCCCCCTGATCAATGACAGTCACCGTAGCATTCTCCTGATCGGAATCAACGCGAATAAGGAGCCGACCACCTGAAGGTGTAACACTGGCTGCATGGCGCAGGATATGAACAAGGGCGATTTTAAGCACCCGACGATTGGCATGGATGAGTACAGGCTGCTCCCCGGCTTTAAAATCAGCGGTTATTGCCCGGTTGCCTATGGTCGGGCAGGCCTGTAACCCTTCCCTGACCAACCCTATCAGATCCTGCTGGGCAAAAAGATCCCGTCGTTCATCGGCCATGGCATGGAAACGATAAACAATCTGATCAATATGCTCAGCCTGCTCAACAATTTGCACGAGCTTTACAGAAACTTTATCAGGAAGCTGTCCTTTTTTTAGCAATTGCTTTGCCAGGCCACCGATGACTGCGGCTGGATTGCGAACCTGATCGGCAATTTTCAGTGACATTTCAATAATGGTTCGCTCCTGGGCCATTACCTCAAGATCATTACTCAGTTGCAGGAGTTCATTATTACTCAGATCCAGCAATCGATTTTGTTCTGTTTTCTCCTTAAGAAGCTGCACAACCTCATCGTGTTTAGCACGCAGGTTTTCCATATAGGATTCTTCAGTATCGGCAAAAAGTTCTTTTCGTATTGCCTTAATTCGGAAGAGCAGCTCTTCCGACCAGGGAAGCCCGACCAACGTACTTCGACATTGAATAGCCAGGGGAGTCGTGCCGACACCGCCATGGAGTTCAACAGTATCAAAAACCCGTTGCAGGGCTGGAAACGGAGGAGTGGCAAGCAGCTCATCTCTTTGCGCACTCAATACTTTCTGTTCCGGACCCACTGTTCGACAGTCGCCACCGGCACTAAAAATGAGTTCCAGGCTAGTCTCTGTATTCACTTCGCCACTGCGCTGAAACACCAGCTTGGCCTTACCGCCATGACAACAGGTTAACAGCATCCTGGCCAGTTCCGAGGCCGCGGTAGCAAAACAGGCGACTCGCTCACGACTGCAGCCGATGGAACGGGTCAGCAGCTTAACTTTCCCCCGAACCATAGGAATATCAGAATCCTTTTGCACAACCAAGCTCAGGATATGGTAATGCTCTTTCATTGTTTTTGCCATTGCCATACACAAATCGCTGCGTCATCCTGCTGCAGACGATTCATTGAAAAAGCTGATTGCAGCACCAAACTACTTGTCGGAAAAAGCTGAGGCCTCAGGCCAACGGATAATAGCGCCTCAATTTCCCCCCGTGTAAAGGGCTGGATTCCATCGGAATGCAGGAGACAGAATACATGCTCCTGCACAGGATAACTGAACAGCTGGATCCTGTTGTTATAGTTGGGATGACCTGTGGGGCGCCAGTCTACAGTTCGAACGAGTTTGCCGTCGACAACAAGCCAGGCACCTACATTGCCAACACCGGCACACTGCACCTCCTTGCGCAGGTGATCAAAGCGAAGGATCTCAATTGCAATCCCGGCAGCCAGAGCGAAAGACAACTGCTCGAAAAGCTGATCAGGCGGCCAGATCATATCCATGTCCTGCAGACGCTCTTTCACCTTACGGGTCAGTCTAAACCCGGAACCGATCCCTGGACTGTCCACCAGGACAATCCGGAGAAATCGATCATCACCGTCGACAAACAACCCATCACCGCAAGGCATGTTTTCCGAACGGCTGCTGACAATACCGACACAATCGACTTTCAAGGCGGTCAAGACGGGAGGAGGCTGATAATCAAGCCAGCAACAACCGGTTATGATCGTTCCCTGCTCACCGGCCTGAAATCCAGGGCAAGGGTAGTCACAGCAACTGCCCGAACAGATGGAAAAGCTGTCAGCCAGGCGTCGAATGGAGGCCAGTCCTGCTCCAAGTCCGGTCTTCGAACGATGGCGGCCGGTTTCACCATCCAATATGCTGCTAACATCGGCAATCCCGGGCCCCTCGTCAAGGGCGGTGAGGGTCAACGACGGCACTTGATCGATGATCAGGCTGCTCACACGAACCCGTCCGCTCTTTGTCTTGTGATCGAGATGATTCTGGGCCAGCTCACTGGCCATCAAACGTACTTCCGCCTGCCGCTGGACCGGAAAAGACTGTTCCGCAGCCATCTGCCCGGCTACATGCCGAACCACCGCGACATCTGCCGGCTGCTGAACGGGAAGCTCACGAAAGAGTGCCCGCAAGGCTAGCTCCCCTGCTGGCTGCTCTGTAAACGAATCAGAGCCTGTTCAACGTCCAGGGCAAAATCAAGTTCATGCAAGTCGATATCAAACTCAAGCAATGTCATCACCACCGGAACGGAAAGACCGACCACGACCACTTCAGCCTGCAAGAGTTTTAACATCGCTGCCAACTCTTCCAATTTTCCGGCAAAATAGGAGTCCATTACCTCCAGCTGCCCTAGATCAAGGACAACCCCATAGGTGTCCCCTTTACCGACAAGTCCACTGACCTGTTCCTGAAGGAGTCGAATTTCATGGTCCTCAATTTCCTCATCGATGGAAACAAGAAGGACAGAGCCCAGAGAAAAGAGAGAAAATGCCTTCATAACGGCAAGTTGAAGAAGAACATCACTCAGCTTTCCCCATACTGATCAGGCTGGAGACTTTTTGCACCCGACTCTTACGTTCTTCCAACCGAGATATTGCGTACTGCAGAGCTTCAGTCATTTGTCCCCGCAGGATGATATTTTTCAGGCTCACCCCTGAATCACTGATAACCCTGGCAATATGTGGTCCGACGCCGGTCAACATGGTTTCACTGCCCATCAGGCGGGCGGCGTTTGCAGTTTGCAGGATATGCCTGGCTACCTCGGCGTCGACAATGGGCACTCCGGTAATATCAATAATTACAAAAGCGGCCCGGCTCTTTTCGATGGCCTCCAGCACTCGTTTCATGGCGCTATGGGCCCGATGACTGTCCAGGGTGCCGACAAGCGGCAGGGTAAGGATACCTTCCCATACCTCGATCACAGGTGTTGACAGTTCCAAAATCTCATCCTGCAGGTGTTGAATATCCTGTTCTCGTTTCTTCAGCAGTTTCTCTTTCTGTGACAGGATTATTTTATCCTTTTCCATCCGTTCACTGATGTCGATGAAGTTTTCGACGCAACCGATTATCTCTCCCGTATGATTGCGCAGAGGCCTGCTGGTGAATTCAATGGGGATCTCCGCATCACCGATATGCAGCTTCGTCTCCCCCTGATTGACCGCTTTTTTTGTAGTGGACAATTGACAGGTACAGGATTCGGTCTTGCACATCGGGGTGTTAAAGATATCGTAACATTTGCGGTCAAAACACTCTCCGACGGTCTTCCCGACCATCCTGGCACCCGCCTTGTTAATCATCAAGATATTATGCTCAAGATCAGTCACAAATATGCCGGACGTGATGGCATTGATTATTTCCGAAAGAAAGCCCTCATCCAAATCGATTTCAGAGATATCTTTCATGGTCTTCTCCAATAGAGGTTCATTGATCCATTACAATCGCAGCTATTCAACTACTTGAGAATGCCACGTGAAACTGCCTCTTCTATCTTTGCTTCCAATACTTGCCAGAGCTTCTTACTTCCGTCCCCGATACGGCTATTTAAAGATAACACCTTTTCCTTTGTTATATTATGAGCCCTCCAACTATGGCCATCACCAAAAAGATTATGGAGTAACGGCGGCACCCTATCGATTGCCCTTGCGTATCTGGAATCGGCTGTCTTTCCTGTTTCAAACTCATACCAGAGCGCCATATACTCAGCAGCTTTATGCTCAGGGAGCATTTGCAAAAGACGCTCAATACCAGCGGCCTCTTTGCTTTTTATTGCTTTTGTTTCACTCGCATAAATTATAGTGTCCCCCGCATCTATCTCACCAAGATCATGAATAAGGAGCATTTGAATAACGCGATCAATCCCAATATCTTCGCTGGCATAATCCTGTAGTATCAAAGCAGCTACGCAAACATGCCAACTATGCTCGGCTGAATTCTCATATCGCTCTAACCCCACGGGTCTGGTTTTCCGATGTATATCTTTCAACTTCTCGATTTCGACAATGAAATCTAAAAGGTTCTCTATGTCTCTCAAACCCTCTCCCTTGGAAACCTATTATGTGTCGATCCAATCAACTGCGGTGGAACCATTTTTCAATTTCAGACCGTGAAAAGGTTTTGATCACCGGTCGACCATGTGGGCAGTGGGAAAACACCTCGCTCTCTTCCATTTGCACAAGGAGCTCTATCATTTCCCGGGGTTGCAACTGGTTCCCGGCCTTGATTGCAGCCTTGCAGGCCATGGAGGCAAACAAACCGTCAACCGCTGCCGGAATGACCCCTTCTTCACTGCGAGTGACACCTTGCAATGCATCAAGTGTTTCACAGAGAATCTCCGCCGGAGACAGGCGGCTGATAAGGGCCGGTACCGCTTTGATCACATAGGTGCCCTCACCGAAATGTTCCACTTGCAGGCCAAGTCCAGCAAGAACCTCCTGGTGACGCTCAACAAGCTCACAATGATCAACTCCCAATTCAACCGTAACCGGAAACAACAGATTCTGTGCCGGGACATCCCGGGCAAGATACGCTTGCCTCAGCCGACCGTACAAAATACGTTCATGGGCGGCATGCTGATCAATGACCAGCAGCTGACCGTCTTTTTCACAGAGTAGATATAAATCAAGCAACTGGCCGATCAGGGTTAGTCCGGTTCCAACCTCTTTCAGGGCAGGAATCTCGTCGGCTGGAGGCGGTACCGGCAATGGTGTAGACGGGGAAAAGGATTGCGGCCGGGCCTCTGGTTCCCTGCTTTCAAGTACATCCGGTTGGAACGTTGCACGTTGCGGGCCGGGGGGAGGAGAAGATCGATGAAAGGGCACGCTCTGGGGAACAGGTGTCTGTGAAGGGAGGGGAGGTACCGGGGTATCGGCCTGTTCATGGGAGACCGGTGTCGCAAACAACTCGCTTCGAACCTGTTCCTGATAGGATTGGACAGCCCGGCGGACGGTCTCAGCGACAAAGCGGTGCACTTCCCGGGGCTTGCGAAAACGAATTTCCAGTTTAGCCGGATGGACGTTGAC
>CALZIH010000188.1 GCA_945787305.1 uncultured Desulfobulbaceae bacterium
GAAAAATCGCTTTCCATTACCTCATAGGTTTGCACACCTATGGCCAGTCCATCAAACTGCAGGTGCTCGGGGTCGCCACCTACAGGTATGGTGATACGCATAGTGCGTCCCAGGAGAAGACGGGTGTTTTCTCTCTTCGATATCCTGATCAAGTAGGACAGGCCGCCAATCGATATATCTGCTAACTCGCCCCGAAATCCGCGACCTATAGGATTATTGTTATGATCGACCAACTGGATCTGTATCTTGCGGGACAGCTTGAACCGTTCATGTCCTCTTCGATCCAACCCTTTCTTCTTGAGAAGCTGGTCGGTTGTATTGCATTGATTATAGAAGCTTAAGAGCTTGGATTCCAACCCGGGGTAGGCTTCCTGCCAACGATGAAAGCTCTCTCTCTTCAGGACCGATAAATTAACTGAAGTTAGAGCGGTCAGGGTAACCGTCCAAATGGAAGCATCAAAAAAATTCTCGCCGACAATCTGTCCACTATGGAGGCTACTGACGAAAATGTCACGACCATCTTTTGTGTAAGAGAGTTTGATACTCCCCTGGTTGATAAAATAGAGTTCATCATTTTTTTCTCCCTGTCTAACGATAATATTTTCGGGAGAGATTTGCCGCTCCTCCAATTCATGATAGATAGCGCTGAACTCTACGGTGTTTAGTTTTTCCAGCAACCCAGCCCAAATGTCCAGTCGATCACGGCTGACAGCTCCTGTTTTTTCTTTTTCTATGATTTCACCGGAGCGGATAATTTCAGTCAAGGCCATCGGATCGATTTCATAGATACGCTCGCGCAGACGTTCGGCATTGGCAAAGTCCTTTTTCTCGGCACAGGAAACGACAAGTTCGTAGAGCTCTTTTTTCGCTTCTTCTGTTTGCCCCCGGCCGGCTTTACGAAAAATCGACGTTTCCTTGTCCGCCAAAGGGTCATGTTTTCTGGTGAGGTGTGCATGTGAGACGCTACCCTTTTGCTGGGTCGATTTTTTCAATACCCTGGAGTTGGTAGTGATGGCATTGAGCGCACTTTCTGCTGCGGTGAGCACGTCGGGACTGTAGTCTTCAATCCCAGGTATGTTTTTTGTCTGAACAATTTTGGTTAAGGTCGGCACGGCCTTTTTCGAACCGATACGGGCCAGGGCAATACATATTTCCGTCTGCAGCGGTTCTTTTTTCCCCAGAGGTGGACCGGCGGATGATCCGAGGAGATCCGATAACGGCAGAGCAATGCTTTCATCGTGGATCTTGCCGAGTTGCCTGACTACAAGTGGTTTTAACTCTTCCGGTACCTGATCGAGTTCCCCGAGGAAGAAATGTTTTCTTGCAGCTCCGCCGATGGCGCCAAGCGTTTGGATGACCTCCTGCTGGACGCGTTGATCCTCATGGTGAATATAGGGGGCAATCGTTGAGAAGCAATCTGCATCACCAACGTTTCGCAATAAGCGAATAATGTTTCGCGTGATATACCAGGGAGCTTCCTGTTGCAGTTGCAACATGAGTGCGTCCCGTGCGGGTTTGCCAATGTCGCCAATCAGCTTGAGGAGTTGCTCACGTTCCTCACGATTTTCGCTTGTACGGAGCCTTTCCATGAGAAAGTAGGCAGCGCTTGTCCCCATGCGGGAGATCAGGTACCAGCAGTTCTCACGATGCTTGCTGTTGGTATGAATGTTTTCAAGTAATGGGGTCAGTACGGCAGGTTCACAAAGGCGGGCCAGGCAGCTTTGGGCCTGACTCAAGAGACCGGGTGAGCTTTCTGCTTGATGAATGGTGAGCTCAAAGAGCGGATTGAGGGCATTAATGGCCCTGTTGTATTTTTTTTGTTCAAGGTGCCGACGGATAAGCTGCTCTAAGGCATTAAAGGCATAAGAACTGGTCTGCTCGTCATCTGTCGACGCTAAGGCCTGCTTGAGGGCCGGCAGAAGTTTTTCAAGACGTTGCCACTCTCCATTCTCTACGAGACTAGCCGCTGTCCGGCCCAACACTTCAGCGCTTCCCCGGCGAATATGTACATCTTCCTGGTGCAGACCGGTAATCATCTGGATGAGGAGTTTATCGGCTGCCTCTTGTTTATTCCGCTGGAGAAGTTTGATCACGCTGGCAGGAAGCGTCTGGACAACCAGATCGTCGGTCAGTATTTCATGCTCCCCGGCTAGCAGCCGTTTAATGCTCTCCATTTCCTGCTCTTTGTCAAGTTGTTGCCCCTTATCCTGCAACTCCTGATGTCTGGTCAACATGGCGCGTAGTGCTTGACCCCGCACCGATTGCATTAGTCGGTTATAGGCGGCTGCAAAATCAGGCTCGTTCTCGCTGGCCGATGATGATGTTTGTTTTCTTTGGGAGAGCAGATTTAACTCCTGGGCTATCTGCTCAAACTTGTTGTCAGACATCTGGGCGATGACCGCATCATAGAGTTGGCCACCAAAAGTGCCCTTGAAATTATGGGTAAGCACCCTGCTGAGTTCCTGATCCTGCAAGGTTGCCAAACGGGCACCAGCCATATTGGCAACCTGGTTGCGAACAGGTGGCGTAAGATCCAGTTCATAGCGGGTCAGCAGATTGATGAAGAGTTCAGGTGCCATGCCGTCCTGCTGTTGCCCGACAAGGTATCTCAATGCGGGGACAAGAATCGAGGCCGACCATTCCGGCTGTTGCATTTGCTCTCGCAGGTGCGGTGGTGTTGGTTGTCTGCTTAGCCCGGCCAGGGTTCTCGCGTCGTTGACTCTGGCCATGGCGTTTTCGATCTCTCCGCCTCGGGGGGATTTCCTTAACCTGGAGGTGAATTCAACGTGTTGCCCGTTTGTCTCTTCCTGTTTGTCTCCGCTGGCTGATGATGCCGCTGAGAGGTGGAGAAGCAGGGCTTCTAATTGTTCATAATCAAGGCGTTGCACGGTTTTGTTTAACAGCTCATCAGCGGTCTGTTTTGCAGGAAGGGAGATGAACAGTTGTGAGAGCTTTGCAGGAGCAAGATCAGCTAGTGCCGTTGAAGAGTTGTCAAGCAGCGTATCTTTTATGCTGGCAGAGGTTGTATCGTTGAGGCTATTAATCAGCGCATGCAGGGCATTCTGCCCTCCGGAATGTTGTCCAGTTGCATGATTTTCCGAAACGCTGGCAGAGAAAAGCTGTTGCAGGGCTGCGGAGGAAAGCTTACCCATTTCTTCCGGGGTTGGGGTGTTGCCACGCAGGTACTCTGCAATATCACCGGTGATGGGATATCCCTCTCCACCAAAGCCAATACTATTATCAGGTACCACTTGCTCGCCTTCATGGACGGCGACATAACGTTTTTCATCCACACTGATGGATTGTATCCCTGCTTCCTGTAAAAGAATTTTTAATGGTTGACCGGGTTGAATACTGCTGGTCGCCGTCGCTAGAATTTGCAGGAAGTGGACACAATCTGCAGCGGAGAAACCGTGATGAAAGGTGAGGGTATGGATCTGAAGATTTGCAAAAAGATCGGCAATTCCTTTTATCTGTGGTCGTTGTTGATCTTTTTCCGAAAGCAATGTGCCGTTGACCAGAACTGTTTTTTCAGATGAGGCAATTGTGATATCGTCACCTGCGTGTTCCTGAAGACCCGCAAGGATGGTAAGGACAAGATCCGTACTTTTTTTTACCTGCGGGTTTTTTGGCGGGTAGATGCGGATAGTTCGCAGGGCCGAGTACAACCGAATTGGTAATTCGGTGATGAGGTGGTTTGGGGTCGATTTTCCGGTCGTCATTTGGTTAGCGTGATCCTTTTTGGGCGAGAACAGTTTTGACTGTTCTGAAAATGACCAGAAAGTCTATGAAAATAGATTGATTCTTAATGTAATAGAGGTCGTACTCCAACTTTCGCAGGGCGTCTTCCTCTGAAGCGCCATAGGGGTAGCAGACCTGAGCCCAACCGGTAATTCCCGGTTTAACGGAATGGCGTAATGAATAGTACGGAATGGTTTTTATCAGTTTTTCGACAAAGACCTGTCGTTCCGGTCGTGGGCCGACAAAACTCATTTCACCTTTCAGGACGTTCCACATTTGGGGAATTTCGTCTATCCGGGCCTTGCGGATGAAACCACCCACTCGTGTCACCCGGTTGTCGTTTTTCATTGCCCAGACAGCCCCGTTCTTTTCTGCATCCTGCCCCATGGAACGAAATTTAACAACCTTAAAGGTGTCGCCCCGTTCGCCGACTCGTTCTTGGCTATAGAAAACAGGACCGGAAGATTCAAGCTTGATAAGTGTTGCTGTGATCAACGTAACAGGCAGGGAGATGAGAAGGCCGAAAACTGCTAGCAGGATATCTGCGGTTCGTTTGATTAAATAGGCAAACCGTCCGCTGTTAAATCCTTCGGAAAAGACAAGCCAGGCAGGGTTGACGTTTTCTACCAGGATTTTTCCGGTAATGGCTTCGTAAAAGGTGATGCCGTCCTCTATTTCAACACCACGGATTTTGCAGGTCAATAACTCCTGGATAGGCATGGCTCCGCGTCGATCATCCAGGGCAACGACGATGCGTTCCGGGTGATATTGGACGCATGTGTCCGGCAATGGGATTGCCGGTGAGATGAGGGGCGCATTGTGGGGGTTATGAAGGGGCAGCTCTTTTCCGACAAAGGCCGCAATTTTATAGCCTGCATCTTGTTTGTTTTCTATTTCTTCTGCAATTTCTTTGGCTATTTTGCCGGTACCAAGCAATAAAATCGGTTGCGAAAAAAGACGTTTTTCGAGAAGAGCGTAGTACAGAGCCCGCCAGGCGGTCAGTGCAAGGCAGATGACCAGGTAACCGATCCAGAAAATTTTCGTCGAGATAACGAGTCTGGGGAAAGAGGTATAGAGACCGGCAAGCACAATGCAGCCAACCCCGAATGATTGAACGATACGGACAGCCGTATCAACCATTTTTGTGGTACGGCTTAAATCATAGAGATCAAAAAAGTAGAGGGTGAGCTGAAAAACGACAGTAACGACTCCAGCCCGAAGAGCATTGGTCAGAAAATCAATACAGAAGATGGCCCATCCCGAAAAGGTCAAGTACACGAGCATGATGGTCAGGAAAATAAGAAATCCTTCTCCAAAAAAAAAGAGGATATTCCGGACCGGGTAATACTTTTTCAGGATGTAAGGCATGTATATATTGGGGCTCCGGGGAGCTTGATGTGATCAGGATCTTTAATGCTTTAGGATTATAAAAAAATACCATGGGAGCGAAAGGATTGTCAAGGTCGATGCCGTTTATTCAGTACTCTGTGGTGAGATAATCTTTTGGGTAAGTAATAGTGTTACAAGGTCGTTCATCGGTAGGCCGATGACGTTACTGCAGGAACCGTTGATTTTTTGGACAAGAAAGCCGCCTTGACCCTGAATGGCATAGGCACCGGCTTTATCCATGGGTTCGCCGGTGCCAATATAGGCCTGTAGGGTAGCTGTGGAAAAATGACCAAAGGTAACGGTTGTGGTTCGGGTAATTGTTGTGTCGAGACAATCTTGCAAACCGCAGAGGCTCAACGACGTAATAACATCGTGGGTTGTGCCTTGGAGTTTTTGTAAGAACTGCAGGGCTTCGCCTGGATTCTCTGGTTTGCCTAAAATCTCTTTCTGAAAAGATATGACCGTGTCCGCTCCTATCACGACCGCATCAGGCCAAGATGTGGCGATAGACTTCGCTTTGGCCGAAGCCATGCGTTGAACAAAGTCAACAGCCGATTCATTGTTGCGTGGTGTTTCATCAATGGTGGCCGGTATGGTTGTAAACGGGAGGCCAAGCTGTTGAAGAAAATCGCGGCGACGTGGGGAAGCGGAGGCCAGGATGATGTTTTTCTCGGCATTGAATATCGGTTGAATCATTTATGCTCTGGAAGGTTAGGAATTATTTGTTTGTCATAATTGTCGGTGTCGTAAAAAGCCACGCCACCGACGGCGGAAAGGTTGTAACTCATTGTATTTAGGTGCTTTGCAAGCCGCGCTTTGATTTTTTTGCGAGTCCATCATAATT
>CALZIH010000189.1 GCA_945787305.1 uncultured Desulfobulbaceae bacterium
AAAACACTGCCAAGTAAAAAAAATGTTATATTCTGGGATAGATATTTGGTGAAAATGTCTCAATTTATCATGGATAAGCTCGTGATGTATTCATTCGGAAAATCTTTATTGGGCGTTTTTAGACAGCAATAAATGGGTTCTTCTCTATATCCAGCGACCTCGGGAATGGAGAAAATAAAGAATGAGCAGATAAACCGTTCATGTGTAGAAAAGGGGTATGTAAGAGTTGCAGAGTTTTCCTGGGTAAAAACAGCCGAGCAAACACTGGAAGTATACAGGAAGGTCGCTAAGGAGCGGTCATGAGAAGGGGTATGCCGCTCATGCAACTTAGCTTGCTATATATGTTCATTGTGCTGGGTTGAAGGTATGGCAAAGTTCTTTGTGCACCCATCCTGTGTCCTTTCCCTGGGTCTTGTTGCCAGTATGGCCGGGGTGGTTTTTTTGTTTTTTTCAGCCAATATGTCTCCTGATATGGTTAACACCGTCAAGAATAAACACGTGTCCAATACCGCTTTTTTTCACTGGGTTTCCAGTGCTTGCAACGAGGTTACGTACCATTTTCCAGTTCATGGCCAGAGGCGGGGTCATCGTTTAACGACGGTTGATCAGTCTGATATACGCGGGTTGGGTACCGTATGAATTGGCTTCGTCGTGGAGCTGCCTCTATCTGAAGACGGGAGTTTCAGCTGTTAGGCCTATTCCCACAGGAGATTCGAGGGTTCTCCTAACCGTGACCGCGCCCCTGGCAATGAACTGGAAGGGTTATATGATTTCTTGAATAGTACTCCTTTAAGTTAAATTGTATTGTTGGAGTTTCATGGAGGTGTCTTGTTTAGCTTTTTTGTTTGAGCCCTGCCGGAGGCGCTCTTCCGCATCGCCACCTTCAGGTTGAGCAATGAGGAGTTGGGGTGTCAAGGTTGCGAGGTACGATGCACCCGTAGGGCTTGACCTTGACACCCCAACTCCTCATTGCTACCGGTTCGAAGATCAGGCTGCCCTGGACAATTCCTTTGCTATCGCCCATGAAAAACCGGCAATCTCCCTGGCAATTGCTGTTTTGACAACATTTACTTTTTTCTCTTTGGCCGTTAAATAATGATAACGGCTGCAAAGGCGACATTGAGCTTTCCACGAAATATCAATCACCCCTTTTGGCAAATCTTCTTGTCGTTTACGGATGGTTCTGCTTTTTCTTGCCGGAAATCGATACGCATGTGCTGCTTCCACTAAGGCTCTACGCACATGACCATTTCCGGTTTTGGTAATCGAACCTTTCTTTACCCGCTCTCCGCTTGAATGTTCAGAGGGGATGAGGCCAAGAAAAGCCATGAGCTTTCCTGGGTTTTCAAAACGAGTAAGATCTCCAAGCTCAGCTGCTATTGTTGCCGCAACAATAAGAGAGATCCCGCGCATGGACTGCAGGGCTTTGATCAATTCATATCGGCTACTTTGCTGGGATTGTAGTCGAATCTGTTCGGTCAATCGCTGAACACGGTTAATACAATCTGTTACGGTGTCGATATATTCTTGAAACACAATCTGCTGTGCAGGATATGGCATAGCGACCCTAGCCAACCAGTTGAAATGGGCCTTTGTCCATTTTGTTTTTCCTGAATAAATAATATCGTGCCGGAGCAGGAATGCACTGAGTTGTTGCTTAGCTGTCCGAAGTGCACGGGTCGCATCTCCCCGAGCCCTGACTAAATCCCGCAATGCCTCATCTTCTTCGGTTGGTACGTATACCGGTGTAAGCTCACCTGCCCGATGCAGCCTGGCTAAAGAAAGACAGTCTCGTTTATCATTTTTCAAACGGTTCCCGCTTTGTTGCGGAATTTTGGATGGTGCAACAACAGCGCAATCGAAAGCGTTGCTGGTCAGATAACGATAAATTCCATATCCACAAGGACCTGCTTCGTATACAAATCGGAGTACTGCTCCTTTCGATATCAGTTTACGAATAACTTTGTTCAGTTGATTCATATCGTTATCAATCTTACCATAATATCTGACTTCACCATCACGACCGTCATCGGCGATTCCAATTGAAATTGAGTTTTTATGGACATCTAAGCCGATATTTTTTATTGTTTTCTTCATGATCTGCCTCCTTGGTTTTGGCTCTGAGTTGGTTGTTGATACTTTCAACTTAACCCACGTTGGCAAGGTAGGCAGGTCTATTTTACCAACGTGTTAACCATCATATCTGAATATTAGGCGCAGGCACGTTCTGTAATATTTGTATGGTCTGACTGAAAGTTGACTATACACTGTGTCTATTACGGTTTCGGCTCCTACATCGGAATGTGTTTGGTCAAGCGGTAATTGACGTCGGATTTTCATTTCCATTGAATGGGTATTCACCGTCCTCCACAGGACAAACAGGTCAGGATATAAGTGGTTTTTTTCTGATATTTTAACAAAAAACCGATTGTCGCTTCTCTCGATATCTGATAGTTTACCTCTTATTTCTTCGTGCAATCTCAATTCAGGTACTCGTTAGTCATCATGATTCGGAGTATTGCTGTAAAACTCTGTTATTCCCCTCTGGTTCTTTGATCATGCCTATGCATTCAATTTCAAAGTCGTTGAATATTCTTCTTCCATCCCTGATCTGTGTCTTGTTGTCCAGCGGTTGTGCTCAAGATAAAAAGATGGTTTCGCCCTATGAAGGCCGGGCCCAGCGGGAAACGGCCATGCGGGAACAGGGCTACGAACGTCCTGTAGCTAAACAGGAGGTTCCGGAACCTCGGGTGTCTGAACTGCCGTTAGATCAGCCGCAGGTTATGGCTGATGATGATCTATTGCTGCCGATGCTCACCCATGTGAATGAGCGTATTTTTTCCTATGAGCAGAAAAAGGCGGCTTGGAGTGCGCTGCAGGAGAAAATCGCTAACCAGGATCTTGAAGAAGAGCGTTTGGCAAAAATAGCGGAATGTCGACGGCAGGTTCAGGAAATTCTTAATCAATATAACGATTTGCACTATCAAGTGTTGCAGAAGGAATCCGTAACGACCAAGCACCTTCTTAAGGGTGAATTGTTGTTGAATCTTGAAAAAAAGGATTTTCAATTCCTGGAGAGTGACTGCAGTCGGATGCTGTCGGGAGGACCTGCCGTCGATTCACCCCTGCCAACAAAAAAGGATGCTGTTCGTCAGCAGGAACAGGAAATCAGCACTGCCTTTGCCAATGGAGAATACGAGAAGACCACCAAGGATTATGAACGCCTTATGTTCGACATTGCCCAACCGCCACCTTATGAGTTGACTTTTTCCTATGGCCAGGCCTTGATGAAGACCGGTCGTGAAACAGATGCCCGTAGCGTGTTCAAGGAGTTGCTCAATAGAATCCGTCAGCAGGATCAGGCCCAATGGGAATTTAAATTGATGCAGTTGATAGGTGATCTGGACTTTGCCCTGGACTCATACTCGGCGGCAAAAGATCAGTATGATGAGATAGTTCAAATTTATGAGGGGTTGAGCAAGAGAAATGACTGGGCCAAGCAACAGCTTTCCGCCTTGAATGTGGCCGATGATCAAAGTGAAGAAGTCAAAACCTATGCTGACGTATTACGGCGTCACCTCGCCTATAACCCAGATCGCGATGGTTTTACCGTTGTTGCAAAAGCCGAAGCTTTTGTCGACATGTACCCTTATTCCCTGGTGGCCTCCAGTGCCGACCACCTGGTCAATATCAGCCGAAGAGATGCCGAAGAATGGTATCAAGGCCTGTTGCAGCAGGTGGATGCATTGGTTGCTGAAGATAACTATCAGGACGCCCTGTTAATCATGGAGCGGGTGCCGAGAACGATTCTGCCTGTGGAAAAGCAGCAGGAGCTGGCAACCAAATCCAAGGAGTTATCTACAACTGAGGCCATTGCTAGAGAAACAATGCAGCTGGAGGAAGAACAACTGTTGCAGGAGAACTGGAACACGGGCATGACTGCGCTTCAGTTTAAGGAATACGACAAGGCTATTGAAGCCTTTAGTCAATTGCTAGGCAGTTCATATGACGACCGGGCAAAGGTGCGCATTGATGAAGCTGCGGGCCTTGCGGCCCAAGAGGATCGCAGGCGGGCGGCAGAACTTTTTGTTCGCGCCAACCGTACGGAAGATCCTGAGAGCCGCAAGAAATTACTGTTTTCCTCAAGGCAGCTGCTGCAGGATATTTTAGTCAAGTATCCGCAATCCGATTTGATAGAAAAGGTGAGACGGAACCTGGAACGTATAGAGGACGAGATTAGTGCCATTGATCCCACCTTACTTTCAGCTCCTGTTACCGTAGATGGTGCAATTGCCGAGCCCGTCGACTCTTCAGCAAGTACAGGCCTTGATGCAGAGTTCTAGAACGGCGATGTGAAGTTTTAAACTGATGTAGATGAATATTTATAATATATCAAGGAGTTTTGAGCAATGGACAGGAAAAACCTCATAATTGCCGTATTGGCTGCACTGTTGATTTTGGGTTCACTCTGGGGGTCGGTTGGGGATAAAAATTCCAAGATGCTGCGTCGTCAACTTGAACAGGCCGAGCAACAGCTTGCAGCAGCCGAGGCTGCTGCAAAGCAGGCACATGACGCAGTGCTGAAAAAAGCGGCCGAATTGCAGAAAGTGTTGCAGGGTAAAGAGGCGCAACTTGGTAAAGCGAGAAAGGAACTGGTTTCTTTACGAAAGACCAACAAGGGGCTTGAGGCCAGGTTGTCGGAACGAGATGCAGCCGTGCAGAAGCTGACAGCGGAAAAATCAAAGCTTGCTGCAGGTGGACAGGGTGATTCAGCAGCTGTTGTTAAGGAACTGCAAAAGAAGATGACTCTTTTGAAAGAAGAGCTGAAGAAAAAAAATAAACAGCTTACCCAGAAACAGAGTACAGCTGGAGCGGGAGCCGTCGCCGACCTGCAGGGGAAGATAGTTACTCTCCAGGATGAGTTACAGAAAAAAGACCAACAGCTCACCAAGGTACAGAGTGCCGGCAGCACCGAGCAGGTGGCGGATTTTCAGCAAAAGATGGTTGCTCTCCAGCAGGAATTAGAGCGTAAAAATGAACAGCTTGTCAAGGTGCAGAGCGCTGAATCTGAACAGGTGGCGGATCTTCAGCAAAAGCTGGTTGCCCTGCAGGATCAGTTACGGAAAAAAGAAGAGAAGCTTGCTCAGATTCAGAATTCTCGCAAGCAGTTTGTCCGCTTGCAGGGTACGGAAGGGGATCAGGTAGCGGAACTTCAGAAGAAGATAGTTGCACTTCAGGACGAATTGAAAAATAAAGAAGAACAGGGGGCCGAGCTGCAAGAAAAGATGGGTGCTCTTCAGGGTGACTTACAAAAAAAAGGTGAGCAACTTGCCAAGGTACAGGGCAGTGAATCTGAGCAAGTGACAGTTTTGAAGGAAGAATTGAAAGCAAAAGATGAGCATTTGGCCAAAATGCAGAGTGCTGCTGCGGATCAGGTTTCAGAACTGCAGAACAGGATCTCGGTTCTTCGTGATGAGGTGCAGAGCAGAGGTGATAAGATTGCCCAAATGCAGGCCGCAAAAGATGCATTGAAAGAGGCTAAACAGCAGACAGGGCAGGAGGTTGCCAAGCTGCAGGAAACACTGGCCGATGCAGAGACCACGAAACAGGAACGGGCTGCATTGAGTCGTGAAGTTGCAACTGCCAGGGCCCAGATTATTGGGCTGGAGAAGATTGTTGAAGAGAAAAATGCGGTTATTGAAGAGATCAGCCGTCAGCTTGACCGGGTGAAAATCAATATGGATGTACTGTTGAACAAGATTGCCGACCAGCAGGATGGGTTGCAGGAAGTTCAGGAAGAAAACCGCGAGCTGATCAAAGAAGGCCGCATTGTTCGGATTGAAGACGGCAATACTCCCTGGTTCCACCTGAACGACGCCTCCCCCCCAAGGTCAAAAAACGCCTAAAGGAGCTGACGCCCATCCATAAGGCGATCCGAAGCCAAGCCTTTACCA
>CALZIH010000190.1 GCA_945787305.1 uncultured Desulfobulbaceae bacterium
ATCGACACCTTCAGTCATAAAACCCAAATAACGGATAAACTTTCCATGAACACAACCCTGAAGCTGAAGTTTGGCCTACTGATCACCCTGATACTCTTTGCCTTTATGATCCTGGTGCCCTCATTTTACCCAGGCGCACCGGACTGGTGGAAAAAATATCTGGCACCGGGGGAATTAAAGCGCGGCCTTGACCTCCAGGGCGGTATACATCTGGTCTTGCAGGTGGATCTGGATAAGGCGCTGGAAAACTCCCTGGATCTCTCAGCGACAGACCTCAAAGACGGACTGGCGGAAAAGAATATAACCGCTATCCTTATGGACTCCGGCGATCCGCACCAAATGACCTTCACCCTGCCCAACACCGGTGCAGTGGATACGGTGAACCAGATCATCAAGGAGGATTTCCCCAACCTCGGCATCACTGTCAATGCTGAAGCCGGAAGTTTCCCCAAGATAACCCTGAGACTGACCACGGAAGAAATCGACTTCATTCAGAAAAATGCAGTCAGCCAATCCCTGGAGATCATCCGCAATCGCATTGACCAATTTGGTGTTGCTGAACCGGTCATTATCCGTCAGGGAGTAAATGAAATCGTGGTCCAGCTACCGGGTGTCAAGGATCCGGATCGAGCCATGTCTCTTATCGGCCAGACCGCCCAGTTGGAATTCAAACTGGTTGCCGATGATACCGGTGTGGACGTAGGCCAACTGATCAACGAAGTGAGCAAGGCTGGACAGTGGCAAGAAGGTGAAGACCTCAACCAGCTCAACCTGGCCCTGCAGACGAGACTACCTGCCGGGACAGAGATTTACTTCCAACGGGTTATCGATAACCAGACAAAAAAGGAAAGCCGGGTGCCGATACTGCTCAACAGCCAGGTACTCATGACCGGAGAAATGGTTAAAAATGCCCAGGTCCGTATCGGCGGCAGCTTTAACGAACCTTATGTCAGTCTGGATCTCACCGGTCGCGGCGGTAAGCTATTTGGCAACATTACAGAAAAAAATGTCAGTAAACGGCTGGCCATTGTCCTGGATGAGGTGGTACGGTCCGCCCCGGTCATCCGGGAAAAAATTCTTGGCGGCAGCGCCCAGATCTCGGGGAGCTTTACCCATGAGGAGGCGTCTGACCTGGCCATCGTCCTCCGGGTTGGCGCCCTGCCGGCACCGGTTGAAATAATCCAAAACCTGACCGTTGGCGCCAGCCTCGGCCAGGACTCCATCAACAAAGGGCTGACCTCCGGTCTTTTCGGTGCCCTGATGGTCCTGGTGTTTATGGTTATCTATTACCGGCTTTCCGGCGTCATTGCCAATTTCTCTCTGATCTTGAACATCTTCTTTCTCTTTTCAGGGCTGGCTATGCTCAGCGCCACCCTTACCCTGCCAGGTATTGCCGGTATCATTCTCTCCATCGGCATGGCCGTCGATGCCAATGTTCTTATTTTTGAACGGATGCGGGAAGAATTTTCCCTAGGCAAATCAGTAAAATCGGGAGTCGATGCCGGATTCAACAAAGCCTTCTGGTCCATCGTCGACTCGCAGGTTACCACCCTGATTACCGCCCTGGCCCTTTTTCTTTTTGGTACCGGACCTATCAAGGGCTTTGCCGTCACCCTCTCTTTGGGTATCATTTTCAACCTCTTTGCCGTTCTTTTCTGCAGCCGCCTCGTATATGAAATGCTGTACGGCACCAGGACATTGAAAGAGCTGAAGTTTATGCGATTTATAAAGCAACCCAACTTTGACTTTATGAAAATTCGCAAATTTGCCTTTGGTCTTTCTGCCATCCTGGTCCTGACCGGTCTGTTTTCCTTTGTCGAAATCCTACGCGGTGATGCTAATCTCGGGGTTGATTTTTCCGGCGGTTCCCTGTTGCAATACAAAGCAGAACAACCGTTCACGCTGGAAGAAATCAGAACCACCTTCAAAAGAAACGGCTACCCCGGTGTTGACCTACAGCAGGTGACCGGAGAACACCGTTTGATCGTCAAGATGAAAAAAGCGGAGGATACAGTTGGCCATCTCGGTGAAGAAATCACCGCCATTTTGACCATGGAACATGCGAGTAAAGGTTTTACTTTGGAAAGCCAGTCAGAAATCGGCTCATCAATCTCTGCGGTACTGCGCAACAAAGCGATCCAGGCCATTGCCATATCCCTGCTTGGCGTTCTCTGTTACCTGGCCATTCGTTTCGATATCAGCTTCGGCCTGGCAGCAGCCGCGGCAACATTTCACGATGTCCTTATCGTGCTCGGTATTTGCTGGCTGCTCAACATGGAGATCACCCTGCTCCTGGTAACCGCCTTGCTCACCCTGGCGGGTTACTCACTCAACGACTCGGTCGTTGTCTTTGATCGCATCAGAGAAAACATGCAAAAAAATGCAGGCACAAACTTTTTCACCATCATAGCCCACTCTTGGCGTTGAAAACGCGAAAGGAATAAGAGCATGAACGATCAAATTCCTGAACATTTTCAGCCGGTTCAGCGCGAGGAGAAGTTTTGTTTTTCCTGCCACCCCGGCGTACCCTGCTTTACGGAATGCTGCCGAGAACTCGATCTTGCACTGACCCCGTTTGATGTGCTGCGCCTGAAAAATCATCTCAAGATGCATTCCGGCTCTTTTCTGGAACAGTACGTGATTATAGCCTGGGAAGAAGGCCAGATTTTTCCCACCTGCTACCTGACAATGGTCGATGATGGCCGGGCCAGTTGTGTTTTTGTCAAACAAGAGGGTTGTAGCGTCTACCCTGATCGACCGAGTGCCTGTCGTGCGTATCCCGTAGGTCGCGGAGCACGACGCAATGAGGACGGCAGCACAGAAGAACTTTTTGTCCTGATTAAAGAATCGCATTGCCGCGGCTTTGAGGAAGCCAAAACACAGAGCCCGCTGGACTACTTCACCGACCAGGATCTTGAAACCTACAACCAGGCAAACGATACCCTTATGCCGCTCTTGCAGCACGAACGCATTAAGCAAGGTTTTCGCCCCAACAGAGCACAACTCGACCAATATATCCTGGCACTCTACAACCTGGACATGTTCCGCCAAGAGATGGCCGATGGCCGGGTCAGCATGAATCGTCCCTTGAACGCCATGGAAATTCAGGCCCTGGCCGGTGATGACGAGCAACTGCTGCACTTGGGTGTACACTGGTTGTTGCAGGAATTCTTTGGACAATAAGTCTCTTTTCCAATTGCATGGTTACTAAACGACTACAGCAGTTGAGGAAAATCAGCAACAGCTACTGCCAGCAGGAAGGGGGATCACACGGCCCGGATCACAGTGAACGCGTTTATCAACTGGCTCTTCGCCTTGGCCGGGAGATGGGTGGTGATCTTGAAATCCTTGCCGCCGCCGCTCTCCTCCATGATATTGGTAGAAACGAAGAAAGCAGGAGCAAGGGGAATATCTGTCATGCCGAAAGTGGTTCCGAGATGGCGGTTCCAATTTTGCAAAAATTAAGATACCCAGCTAAAACCATAGAGCAAATCTGCCACTGCATTCGCTCGCACAGGTACCGGGGAACGTACAAACCCGAAAGCTTGGAGGCCAGAATTCTTTTTGACGCCGACAAACTTGACTCCATTGGTGCCATCGGAATCGGTCGTGCCTTTCTCTTTGCCGGCCAGATCGGGGCCTGTCTCCATAACCCGGAACAGGACCCGCAAACGACCGAGTCATACTCCACCCAGGATACCGCCTACCGTGAATTCCAGGTCAAAATGTCTCGAGTCCGCGACCAACTAATGACCCCGGGTGGCCGAAAGATCGCAGAAAAACGACACCGTTTCATGGAGGTCTTTTTTGACCAACTCAACAGAGAAATTTATGGCTCTGACTAAACAGCGCCAGGCACCAATCCACCCACAGCTAACAGCGGTACAGTATTATGGTAAAATTGGTTATATTTGATTGTGATGGGGTGATGTTCAATTCGCGCGAGGCCAACCGCGCCTATTATAACCACCTACTGAATAATTTCAGCTGCCCATCCATGAACGAAAGCGAGGTGGACTATGTGCACACCCACAACGTAACCGACTCAGTAGCCCATATCTTTCGCAACCACCACCGGGTATCTGGCGAGGACATTGACCGCTACCGCACTGAACACGACTACAGCCCTTTCCTCAAACATATGAACATGGAGCCGGACCTGATCGACTTTCTGCAACTGATCAAGCCACGGTATCACACAGCCATATCCACCAATCGCACCACAACTATGGATATGGTGCTTGACATGTTCCAGCTCAGGTCCTGGTTTGAAATTGTGGTCACAGCCCTGGATACCAAGCGACCTAAACCGGCCCCCGACGGATTACACATGATTCTCGAGCATTTCAAGCTCCAACCTGAAGAGGCAATCTATATCGGTGACTCGGACGTTGACAGGGAACATTGCGCCGGAGTCGGCGTTCCGCTCATTGGCTTTAAAAATCCTGATTTGGTTGCCGATTATCATGTCGAGAGTTTCATGGCGATCATAGACCTTCCACCTTTTGACCAATCAACAAAATGACTCTTCACGTCTCCCATACCCTACTGGTAACCGGCAATGACCTGGAAGCATGCTCGCGGCGTGCTCTCCACTTTTTCAACACCTCTCAGCTTATCCGGTACGACGATGTCACAATTATCAAAGAACGATCCTGCTCGGCCATCTCAGATACTTTTCAATCGCTCCTCACTGCCGCCCTGGAAGAGAACAGGGACAAATTAAAAGGCCTGCTGGGCGAGCTGCAGGAGGAAGGTTTCACAACCCTTGCCGACCTGTTACACCTCCCCCAAGGGTTC
Organism: uncultured Desulfobulbaceae bacterium; assembly: GCA_945787305.1. Lineage (GTDB taxonomy): Bacteria > Desulfobacterota > Desulfobulbia > Desulfobulbales > Desulfobulbaceae > DRLX01. The sequence continues at coordinate 4,801 of CALZIH010000190.1, forward strand.
CACTCAAAAATTCTCCACACCGTAGCCCATATGGAAGATGGATTTTTCGGAATAGATGCCCACTTCTTTGATCTGGATGAATCGTCTTACCGCCTTTCAGAAAAGCGCAAAAAGGAAATTGACCAACAACCGGAACGTTGCTGGCTCCTGACAATTGAAGCAAGCTCGTCAAATAGCGGTGGGTTTGAACGCGTGAAGTAGAGGCTGCTCTCTCAACTTAGAAACCACTCTTGCAGAGCGCCTGGACAACCGGCATGGACATCAGGTTCTGCCGCCATTTTCGCCTCAGACCGCAGTTGCGGCTCGGCAGCTGATCACCTTTCCAGGAGACGACACTCATTGAAGAATGAGTAGATAGAGCAAGGGACAGAGACAACCAATCCCGGTAAGGAGCAACGCACGACCACGCCCTTTTCTTCGGATCATAAGGGTCCCGGTTAGGGCAAGAAAACAGAGACCAAGGGCATACACATCGGCTATCCAGGTCCACACGCCCTTCCCCTTGTTTAAATGTATGTAATTGAGGGGATAGAGAAATGGTCTGCGCTTTATCCGTTCTTCAATCGTTTCTCCGGTCGCGAGAGTGACGTCAATGGTATTTCCTTCTACAAAAATTCGCATGGTTGCCGGTGTCAACATGGCAACGTTTTTGAACTCAGTCGTTACATCGAGCTCCTGCAAACAACGATTGATATACTCCATATCAGGTTTCTCCCCGGCAGCAAGTGGTGAAACCTGACTTTTTCGCTTCTCAATGGTGTAGCTCGGATTAAAGGAATGGGAAGTGTGGTTGACCACTACCCCACTGATCCCATACAGGATGGTCAGGCCGATGCAAAGATATCCGACATCCCTGTGGAGGACAAAGTTCCATTTTTTCCACGACATCTTTAGTTGATCTCTGCTCCCAAACCACGGATGCGGTAAACGGTGGAAGCGCCCTTGATGGTGGAAAGATCAACCTGGCCTCCACTCTCTTCTGCCTGATGTTTTGCTAATTCCCTGGCTTGCTCTTCCGTCAGGTGTAAAGCCTCTACAACCCCCTCCACTCGTGCCGTGTGTCCTTTTGCCTCCAGAGGAAAAACGATTTCGCCGTCTACCACCTTGACCTGGATTTTTTCAAAAGGGACATCGCTGGCAAGATCCATCCAGCATCCCCGAGCGGCACAGACATTGATAACAAGGCCTTCTATGAGGACCCGTTTTCCCTTATACAGGTCAGGCTTTTTATTAATTTCCGAAACCTTGGTTATGTTCTGCAAGGTAAGCGGTTCGCCAAGTTTGGTCACTGCCAGACAGGGCGTGACAGACAAAAAGAAAATGCACAGCAAAAATATACCGTATTTTTTCATGATTCCTCCAAAAATGTATGGGAAAGGTACTATGGATTGCATCGCCAAATTATAGCGAGACATATATATACTGCTAGAAAATATTTCAAGAGATAAACGAACTGCTCAATTGATCACGTTATTAGCGGTGGAGTCCTCATTTCATGTTGAGTTGATCGCCTGGGCGAGAATCCATGGTACGGTATCGATACGCTGTCCACGGCTATCAAGGTATATCCTCATCCATCCTCTTCAGCCCTTCCATCAGGATCATCATAAAATCGCCGATCTCCCTTGATTTCATCATCGATGCGGGGAGCCCCGGCAGGAACCGAAAATATCCTTTTCGACACGATAGCAATGAGTAGATAGCTTCCTGATTGTCCAGCTCCTCAAAACGGGCAGCAATGACGGCCCCCTCGCGAAATGTCACCCGGCCTGTTCCACCATCAACATCGAGAAGCAGTTTACCTGTCTTCTGGTGCATGTGAAAAACCTGGAGCAGTTCGGCAGGAAGAATAGCATCTAAACGACCGCTCATGACAGGATCTCCGTCATCTTCACCCAATCCATCCGGCAGCTTGCCGAATTTAAATTTAATCAAACCGGTACAGCCACCACAGTTATAGACAGCCTCCTGATAGTCGGCAAAGTCTGTCGCCACCGCCGGAAGAAGTTGAAACAACAGCTCGGTAACGGCCCTGACCAGAATAAGGCAGGATGGGCGGCCCACCGGCAGGCTAACGGCCTTATCAGACAACAGCATGCGGTCTGCTACCTTGTAGAAAGGGCAACCACGCTCATCGATAATATCAAATGCTGCTGCAAAATTTTTCATTCCAACACAATACCGTAAAGCTTATGTTTGAGGGACCATCTTGGACAAAGACAGGTAATTCCAAGATGAATGATTGTCGGCGTCGTAAAAAGCTTCGCCACCGACGGCGGATAGGTTATAATTCATTGTATTTCCGTACAGTGCAAACGGCGTTTTGGACTTTTTACAAGTCCATCATAATTGATTTTTATTGTACACGGGAACGAGTTGAGACTCAATTGGATTCTTCTCAGGTATCTCCAGCGTTTGTCTCTCCCCCTGAGTTACTATGAGCTGATGCCAGCAGTCACCTTAACTCCAGATCAAGCGTTTTCCGGTTTGACAATGCATAGGAAGCACGAATTTTTAATAAATACAATCGCACCTCGGCTATATATTACGTTAAAACGGTATTGGGCGACGTCAAATCAGAATCCCAGAATCGTTACATTTCTATGATAAATGACGGCTAGACATTAATTTAGCAGAAAGCGACTTGTAATCCTCCATGGGAATATTATACACTATTGAATATGCAGGCGAAGTTAATTATGCCGTTCTATAACCATCCGGTCCAATAATTACAGGTTTACAACATGGGCACAGATTCCGATCAACACAGCAGTGATTACGAACAGCTGCAATCAACCCTCGAACTCTACCCAAGTATTACTATTTCTCAAGTTGAAGGAGATCCCCCCGACAACTATGAAATAGAATATCACCTCAAAGGCTACGCCCGCAATCCAGATGGCAGCATAGCCATCGCCAATCTGCATAGAGTTCGCATCACACTTCCTTTCGGATACCCTCATTTTCCACCCACGGTCAAACCACTGACCCACATTTTTCATCCCGACATCGACCCGGCGGCAATACGTATAGCGGATCAATGGCAGGCAAAGCCGAATCTTTCTGACCTCGTGTTGACCATTGGAGAGATGATCTGCTGTAACATCTACAGTAGTGACAACCCTTTTAATCAAGAGGCCGCAGACTGGTACGAACAGCATCAGGCCGATTTACCACTGGATATTCTGCAAATCGCGGACATCGATGACTCTGATGAACGATTCGACACCCTTGACGATGATGCCTTTTCCTCTTTAGGCCTTGATGACGACCTCTTCGATTCGGACCCTGTAGAAGATGCGAATGGATTTCGTGACACTACCGACCCTTGTGAAGGCGGTGGTATTTTCAACCCCATTGCGGATCCAAATGTTTTCGCCCCACCGGGTACTCCTCCAGGGGTATGTGTTCCGACACAGCAGATAATCAATGGTTCTGGAACGAGCACGCAACAGGGTGTTGAGATCGCTGCCGTCATGGGGGAAGAGGGTGATGCCGATACTGGTCG
>CALZIH010000191.1 GCA_945787305.1 uncultured Desulfobulbaceae bacterium
TGATATGCTCATGGAGCCTGGCATCAATGGCCGACAGGCCTATGAACAGATTCTCAAACTCCATCCCGGCCAGAAGGCCATAGTGACCAGTGGCTTTGCTGCCAATGTTGAGGTTGATGCAACACTCGGGCTCGGAGCATCGGGATTCGTAAGAAAACCATATTCCATTGAAGAGCTTGGATTCGCTGTACAAGAGGGATTAAAAGGGTAATCTTTTCGAAAAGATTGACACGTTGCAAGGTAAAGATCGTACACACTTTCCCTACCGCCTTGTAGATAAATGACCCATTGAGTAGACAGCGTTTCCTGGGATTTCAAGCCTACCTCACACCTGTCGCTGTCTATATTTACTCATTTGTCGCATTTCACAAAACATCTCAATAATGACAACTTGACATTCATTTCAGGAGAAGGCATCATTATCTTAAACCTTTTCTTTTCCACACATTTTTTGCACCCTATTTCTTATGAGTGACAATCAGCCCAATATGGAATCGTTAGCCAGGGAACTGCAAAGTGCCCGTGAAACCCTTACCCAACTTCGCTACCAGCACGAAATGATGCTTCGCTGGGTAGAAGAGGGAGCCCTACTGGTAATTGATCGTGAGGGGAAAGTTATCAATGCTACCGATACAGCTCTGCGTTCTCTCCATTGGGAGGGAGAAGGTTACATTGGTACGGATTTCCATTCAACCATCCAGCATACAATGGAAGACGGCAGTGAATATCCATGGGAGTTTTCCCCAGTTTTTGCTGCAATTGAAGACGGCTCAACACATCACGTTAATGGCGAAATTTTTTGGACCAGTCAAGGGGCGCATTTTTCAGTAGACTACATCGTCTGCGCCACCAGAAATGATCAAAATGAAATTACCGGAGCCACCATAACGTTTCGAAATTTAACTGAAAAGATGCTTCAGGACGCGAAGCGTATTCACGGGATGAAACTTGAGTCCATCGGGCAACTTTCCGCAGGCATCGCTCACGAGATCAACACGCCCATTCAATTTGTCGGTACCAACCTGGAATTCCTCTGGGAAAGCTTTGACGATGTGATGGACATCATTCAACATTATAAAAAATTGCGTGAGACTCTTGAGGCCGAGCAACAGTACAAGGAATTTTGTTTAAGCCTGGCTAACAAGGAAGAGGAGGTTGACCTTGACTATATTACAGAAGAGATTCCTGCCGCCTTTAAGCAGACTCGTGATGGAATCGACCGTGTCGTCAAACTTGTCCAGGGCTTGAAAGGGTTTGCCCACTCTAATAACAGCGAAGAAAAACATTCGTCAGATCTTAATGATATTATCAATAACTCCCTGCTGGTCTGTCGCAATGAGTATAAATATGCGGCAGAACTGGATACCGATCTTGGCAACATCCCACAAGTAAATCTCAACGCCGGAGACATTGGTCAAGTCATTGTCAACCTTATCATCAATGCCGCCCATGCCATTGAAAGTCATCAGCAGGAAGGGCAGGGCCATATTACTGTGCGCAGCTGGCAAGAAAAAGACGGTGTTTTCTTTTCGATCCAGGATAATGGAAATGGTATACCAGATGAGGTGCGCAACAGGATCTTTGACCCCTTTTTTACCACAAAAGACGTGGGAAAGGGATCAGGCCAAGGACTGGCAATCTCCCGCAGCATCATTGAAGAAAAACACGAAGGGTCCATTAACTTTACTACTGAATCGGGAGTTGGTACAACGTTTACTGTTCACCTACCGCTCGCCTAATCTTTTATTATTACAGGAAATAAAAAATCCAGCCCCAGGGGGGATACATTTCTGCTACGATAAAGTTATAGAACGTACCATTACTTTTCCGGGCATGATCGGAAACATGTAGCCGACCTCGAAAAAGATATTGAATGTCAAAAAAAATATTTATTCATGACGTCTAGGGTATTTCATGGAGAAAAAAACAATACTTTTTGTTGATGACGAACCGAACATCCTCTCCGGTTTACAGAGGATGCTACGCTCCATGCGCAAGACAATGAGTTTTCAGTTTGCCGAAAGCGGAACAGCTGCCCTGGAGATCCTGGCCTCGGAACATATTGATGTGGTGGTTTCGGACATGAGGATGCCGGGAATGGATGGTGCAGACCTACTCACCGCTGTTCAGAAACAATACCCCCATGCAGTTCGCATCATGCTTACCGGCCAGGCGGATGAAGGGGCTATTATGCGTACCGTTGGGGTGGTGCATCAGTTTCTCGCTAAACCGGCAGATCCGGACATCCTCAAGCAGGTCATCAAGCGAGCCACGGTCCTACAAGATCTGATGGCCGACAAACAGACCAAGGAACTGGTTTCCAGTATAGGGAGCCTGCCAAGCCTGCCCAAGATGTATTCAATGCTACAAGAGACATTAAAAGATCCTGACTGCAGTCTTGCCGATGTGGCGAAAATTATAGAACAGGACCTCGCCATGACTGCCAAATTGCTGCAACTGGTGAACTCCGCCTTCTTTGGACTCTATAAACACATTGAAAGCCCTTCTCGTGCCGTCAATCTACTGGGCCTTGACACCGTCAAGGCCCTTATTCTTGGGGTTGGCGTATTTTCGGAACTCAAAAGTCCCGGCAGTAAAATCTTTGACGTCAATAAGCTCTGGTACCATTCCATGGCAACGGCAGCCTTTGCGAAAATAATTGCTGCCCAGGAGACCGATGATAAGGAAATGATCGATAACGCCTTTATTGCAGGGCTGCTACACGATGTAGGTAAACTCCTTCTTTTCTCGCGGATGCCGGAAAAATACGAACAGGCCGTCACACTAGCCATGGAATCCCACTGCTCACTTGAGGAAGCCGAACGCCAGATTTTCGGCGCCTGCCATGGTCATGTGGGTGGCTACCTGATCGGTCTCTGGGGATTGCCTGGACCGGTTGTGGAGGCAATTACCTTCCATCACAGTCTGGACAGTTACCCTGAGCCTTCCTTCTGCCCACCGATTATTACCCATGCCGCTGATTACATATATTACCAGCTCAATCGAGGGGATTGTATTGGTGAGCCACGGCAACTCAATGAGTATACCCTGGAACAGTTAGGCATTCTAGACCATGTTGAGAGATGGGTTGAACTCTGCTTGGAAACCCAGAACCGGTGTGAGGAAGATGACGGATAAAATTCTCTTTGTCGACGATGAGGAAAGCGTGCTCCAGTCGATGAAACGACAACTTCGCAAGCGCTTCTCCTTGCAAACGGCCATGGGTGGTGACGAGGCACTACAGATATTGAAAGAAGAGGGACCCTTTGCGGTAATCGTCTCGGATATGCGAATGCCGGGAATGAACGGTGTGCAACTTCTTTCCCGGGTCAAGGACACTTACCCGGAGACTGTCCGGATCATGCTCACCGGCAATGCCGACCAGGAAACCGCAACAGAAGCGGTTAATAACGGCCATATCTTTCGTTTTCTCACCAAACCATGCTCTACAGCCATATTAGTCCCGTCCCTGGCTCTGGCCCAACGGCAATACCGTCTCATGACCGCTGAAAAAGAACTGCTGCAAAAAACTCTCAAAGGAAGCGTGACGGTCCTCTCCGAGTTACTCAGCCAGGCCAAACCTACGGTCTTCAGTGCCGGTCTACGTATAAAGGACTATGCGGTCAGTGTGGCCGAGCAACTGGAGCTGCCCAACCTCTGGCAGATTGAGGTTGCCTCCATGTTGGCACAGATCGGTGGAATTTCCCTTCCCAGCGACATTATCAACAAAAAATATGCTGGATTGGAATTGAGTGATGAGGAAGAAGAAATGTGGGAGAACTATCCAGAGATCGGTGCTCGGCTGCTGGAAAAAATTCCTCGCCTGGAAAATGTCACCAAAATGATCCGCTGGCAGCAGGTGCGCTTTGATGGATTTGACGAAGAACTTGTAAATACCGAATTTGAAGAAGTGCTTACTGGCGCGCAAATTTTAAAAGCGGCCATTGATTTTGACATTCAGGTCTATCAGGGTGATGCTCCTCCAGAGGCGGTTGAATACCTACGCAGCACAAAAGGAGCCTATAACCCCGAGGTCTTGGATACCCTTGCCCAAATCAAGTTTGAAGACCGTATTCGTCGTACCCTTTGTCTTTCTGTTGATGATATTAGTGTCGGCATGATTGTAGAGGAGGACATTGTCGCTAAAAACGGAACTCTCATTCTGCCCAAAGGTCAGGAAATCTCCTGGTCGGCACTGCAAGCAATGTACAACTTCAATCGTCAGGTTGGTATTGTCGAACCTATTAAGGTGAGTACCTGTCAGGGTAATGAGGGTGAGAATGGAGAAGAGTAGGCCAAAAAACAAGGATGGATACCAAACGAAAATCGAATAAGGGGGTAGCAAGCGGTCTACCGGACAATTGAAAGGTTTCTCATAAAAAGAACCAAGAAAGATTATGCAAGATAAGGCAAAACCTCTTTCAATCTTACTTGTCGAAGACGATGAAGATGATTACCTAATCACCTCTGAACTTCTGGAAGAGGTTGAGGGGATGACTTTTGAAGTTGAATGGATCGCAGAAGTTGAGGAGGCTATTCATGCAATCAAAGAGAATCGTCACGACATCTTCATATTTGATTACCGTCTTGGTAAGGTGACCGGCTTGGATCTGCTGGAGATTGCCATAAATGAACAATGTAAGGCGCCGGTTATTCTGCTTTCTGGTCAGGGGGATCAAGAGGTGGATATGCAAGCCATGAAGGCTGGAGCCACTGATTATCTTGTCAAGGGCAACCTTGACGCTGATCTTTTCGGCAGATCAATTCGGTATTCCCTTGAACGGAAACATTCAGAAGAACAAATCCAAAAGAAAAACTGGGCACTTGAGGCGGAGCAGGGTAAACTTGAATCTGCTCTCAGTGAACTTGTTGGAACAAATCAAGAACTGGAAAAAGCCTATCAAGAGCTAAAATCTACACAGGCTCAACTGCTACAGGCCGAAAAAATGGAATCCATTGGTCGGCTTGCGGCAGGGATTGCCCACGAAATCAATACGCCTGTCCAGTTTATAGGTGATAATACACGGTTTCTTGAAGAGTCCATTCAAGAATTTGATAAATTAATAATTGCGCAGAGTCGTGTTATCGAAGAGCATGTCAAGGGACAGTGCCCAACTGCTAAAGTCAAAGAGGCAATATCAATAGCGGATGAAATAGATTTCGATTTCTTGAGGAAAGAGATTCCCCAGGCCATTCAACAATCTCTGGAAGGTATTAATCGAGTAGCAAAGATCGTGTTGGCAATGAAAGAGTTTTCGCACCCGGGAAATGATGGAAAGTCATTGATAGATCTCAATCAGGCAATAAGAAATACTACGATAATATCAAGTAACGAATGGAAATATCATGCAGAGATGGATTTGGATTTAGATCCTCAATGACCCCAGGTGCACTGCCTTGCCGGAGAAATTAATCAAGTTATCCTCAACATCATCATCAATGCTGTCCATGCGATACAACAAAAGGGAAAATCCGAGGGCAGTGGGCGAGGCATCATAAAGATCAGCACCCGGCTGGAAGGCGACCATGTGGTGCTCCGTATCAGTGATAGCGGAACAGGCATACCAGCGCACATACGTCCTAAAATATTTGATCTTTTCTTTACCACCAAAGAGGTGGGCCGAGGGACTGGTCAAGGCCTGGCCATTGCTTATTCCACGATAGTCGATAAACATGGCGGTACGATTGATTTTGAAAGTAAGACGGGGGAAGGGACGACTTTTACAATTCGTCTACCTCTTGATGAGGAGAGTCACTAAAGGGTGCCTTGAAAAATTAGGATTTTCGTTCAAGGTCAAGGCACGCGAATAATTTTACCTCAGGCATATGATTGATATTCCGAGGATAAAATTTTGAGCATAACGCCGAGATTGGGCGAAAATACAATTATTCAAGGTAGCCTAAAGAGTGAAGCAACC
>CALZIH010000192.1 GCA_945787305.1 uncultured Desulfobulbaceae bacterium
ATCATAGAGTTTCAGGTCCAGCATCACCTGGTTGCCGCGACGGACGATCTGATCGACAACCGGCCAGCCGCCGGCAAGAAAGAGCTGCAGGCCAACCTTAAAGAATTTGACCTGATCATCGATACGCTCCACCCAAGATATAGCCTTCTGGGGTTCGGCAAAATCAAGGGCAAAGATTATGCGTTCATTGAGTGGTATGGTTTGCATGATTTCAGGCCTGGATCAATTCTTCTTCCAGCATACGATCAGCGAAGTCTATCACAAATTGGCGTTGCGCAGGGGTGGGCCAAGTGATGCAGGAGCAGTGCAGATTATTGGAACTGCGCACCAGAAATTCAAATCGAACCTGATCTTTTTCCATTATAACCGAAAAGTAAAACGGGCCGCAGTCATCATGTCCCTGTTGATTTTCCGACCAGAGATCAGGGGGAAGTTCGAGGAAGAAGGCACCTTCCAGCCCCGCCGGTTTCAGAGTACGTTTGAGGTAGTTTTCAAGGTTGTCCCGCTCCAGAAAGGAGAGTTCATCAATCATATATTGGCGCATGGTGTATATCCTGTTTTTATAGGTAATCTGCTGCCAGAGATGAGAGGTGGCTGCGTTCAGATTTGCTCAAGGTAATGTGCCCGCAAGTGTCCCGCCCCCTGAGCCGTTCAACAGCATAACTCAAACCGTTGCTGCTTGCATCAAGATAAGGGTTGTCAATTTGTTCCGGGTCGCCGGTCATGACAATCTTTGTTCCTTCTCCCGCCCGACTGATGATGGTTTTTACCTCATGCGGCGTCAGGTTCTGGGCCTCATCAATAATGACATACTGTCTGGAAATGGATCGGCCTCGAATATAGGTCAAGGCTTCAAGTTCCAATTTCTCATCATTTATCAGCCGGTTTATTGCCTGGGAAGACGAGTCCTCGCTGTCATTATTTCGGGGCACGCCCATAAGATAGGCAAGGTTATCGAATATAGGCTGCATCCAGAGCTTCATCTTGTCATCTTTGGTGCCGGGCAGGTAGCCGATATCGCGGCCGAGGGGAATTACCGGTCTCGAAACCAGCATCTTATCATAGGATTCGTCGTGGAGGGTGGCATTCAATCCCGCAGCAAGGGCAAGTAGGGTTTTACCGGTACCGGCCTGGCCGATCAGGGTAACCAGGGCAACGGTCGGATCCAGAAGTAACTCCAGGGCCATACGCTGCTCTTTGCTTCGTGGCTGAATTTTCCAGGCGGATTCATAGTTCGGGTTCATGGGCTGAATCATATCCGGACCGACTGCTCGCCCTAGCCCGGTATGCTTTGGGTTGGTCTCATCCACCAGGAGGACGCATTCGTTTCCCAGCAGCTCCGTTCCTTCCAGCATAACTTCTTCTTGCTGATACATTGCATTGATGATATCGGCCGGGACAACCAGCTGTTGCCATCCGGTATACAGGGTGTCGTAATCGGCCTTTTCCTTTTCGAAATCTTCAACCTCAATTCCCAGGGCATCGGCCTTAAGACGGATATTGATATCTTTGGAAACAAAGACGACTCGCTTACCGTTTTCCTGAAGGTTGTACGCCGTGGCAATGATACGGTTATCCGGGACAGATAAATCCATCCAGGTTCCGTTCATGGTTTCCCTCTCCACGGTGATCCGTAGGGTACCGCCGTTTTCCATGGCCACACCCCGACCCAGATTTCCCTGTTTACGTAACCGGTCAAGACGACGAATGACCTGACGGGCATTACGGCCAAGCTCATCGTTGTTCTTTTTAAATTTATCCAGTTCTTCAATAACGGTCATGGGAAGAACGACGGTGTTATCGCTGAATGAGGAGATCGCTTCACTGTTGTGGAGCAGGACATTGGTATCAACTACGAAAAATTTATTCATGTAGAGTTCAGGACAGGTTGAAGTAATAATTACAGGTCGAGGCCGGTGGTGTCTTCATTCAGGGTTTCGGCACCGTCCTCATGGACAACCACCATGTTTTCCAGGCGGATGCCACCCCATTCGGGCAGATAGATGCCCGGTTCAACGGTAACAATCATGCCGGCTTTAAGTTGTTTTCGGCTGCGTGAAGACAATCTGGGGTTTTCATGGACAGCAAGGCCGACCCCGTGGCCCAGGGCGTGACCGAAATATTCTCCATATCCCGCTTCTTCAATAATCCGACGTGCCGTCCGGTCGACTTCTTTACAGGTCACTCCCGCTCGAATGGTATCGGTCGCTTCTTTCTGCGCCCGGCGGACAACGCGGACTCGATCAACATAGGTTGCATCCGGCTTGCCGGCCACAAAGGTTCGTGTCATATCCGAGCAGTATCCTTCAAGGACAAGTCCCATGTCAACCAGAACGATATCACCAGTTTTAAGGACTCGGTCGGTTGGAACCGCATGGGGTTTAGCCGCGTTGGTACCAAAGGCAACAATGGTTTCAAAACTTGGTCGCTCAGCCCCAAGTTCATGCATGGTCAACTCAATGGCCAGAGCAATTTCCCGTTCGGTCATCCCCGGTTCAATAGTATTGTAAACCAGTTGAAAGACCTGTTCATTTCGCAGCACCGATTTTTTCAGAAGCCTGATCTCTTCTTCCGTCTTGACCAGGCGCATCCGCTCGATCAATTCGGTGCAGGCAATAAAATCGACCCCGATTTGGGCAAGGTTGTCCTGCATCTTCAGAGCGGTTGCATGGAGCATGTACTGACTTTCAAAACCAAGGCTGCTGATGCCCAATTCAGGCAGCAGTTTTTTTAGCAGAGTGCTCAAGCCTTTTGGATACAGTGAAATAGTATACCCCTGTGCCTCTTCTTCAGCCTGAAGGACAAAACGTGAATCCGTAAGCAAGTACGGTGCACCGGAAGCGGGAATGAGCAGGACGCCTGCGGTTTCAGCTATGCCATTGTCGGAGGCGGTATAACCGCTTAAATATCGACGATTATAGGGCTCTGTTACCAAAAGGGCGTCAATTTTTTTTCGTTTGAGGCGCTTTTGTAGCCTTGTAATGCGAGTCGGGTTGGAGTGCATCTTAGACACCCAGGCGCTGTTTGAGCTGATTTCGATGCTGGTTGAGTGCCTGATTATACTGGTTGTCCAGCTCGGTCTCAACTCTGGCCCATTCTTCCTTGAATTTTGGTTGCATGGTTGGGTCGATATTCAAGCCTTCAGTCTGGCCCCCCATCTGCTGGGCCATAATTTGTTCATACTGCATGCGCATCTGTTCTTCCAGCTGCTGGTATAACTGCTCACGGTGCTGCCGGTATTGGCCGATAATGTGTTGCATCTCCTGGCAGATGGAAACAATATCACCTGCTCCACCGGCGAGATCAAGGATCCCCCGGGTGGCCTGCTCCGTCCGTTGTTGGGCGAGTTCGTCGCGAGGCAGAAAAATATTGCGCAGCAATGCTTCTACCATGCCAAGTCGGATGGTTGATTGCCTGTTCGGATCGTGGTCGGCAAGGAGCTTGGCCGGTGAGCCTTCTTTGCCATCAAGGTAAGCGGCCATGAGCTGCATGCCTTCTTTTTTTGCCGTGTCCTGGGCAATTTCTTCATTGGAAGCCTTGCCCATTTTGGCGGCCCGCTCTAAAACCAATTCCATGGTCGACTTAATCTCAGCCATTTATCTCCTCTTTTCTCTTCAGGTGAAGGCGAATGTATTTGGCGATAGAGATACTGCTTTTTTGTCCGAAACTCAATACCGATGATTCGACTTTTCTGCAAAGATTGCGTTATGGAGAAGAAAGGTGATTGTAGCGGATGAATAGAGTTTATTTTTTGTCTCCGCTGAGCCAATACGGCAGAGCCTGTGCTTATCCCGTAGTGTTTCCTGCCGTTCTTTGCGATTTTATGGCTACTATGAAAAATTGTATTTTCGCCCGACCTCTGCGTTATGCTCAAAATTTTATCCTTGGAATATCAGCCATATGCCTGCGGTAAAATTATTCGCATGCCTTGACTTCGAACGAAAATCCTAATTTTTCAAGGCACCCTTACCTGTATTCTGTTATTTGTGGAGCATGATATATTCACCAACCAGCTCCTTCAGACAGTTTGCCATATCCGTTTTGTTAACCAGGAAAAAATCAAATCAGATGCTATGCCGCAGTTAATCGTCAGTCGAAATGCAAGTAATTACCGGGTGGCTCCGCTGTCGGATACATTGACTATCGGCAGGGACCTCGATAATGATGTTGTCCTCGAGTCTCCTCAGGTTTCCCGCCATCATGCAATTATTGAGCTAAAGAATACAGCGTTTTATTTGACGGATTGCCGGAGCACCAATGCGATCTGGGTTGGTAAGGAGAAAATCACCTCCATCAGGCTGGAAAATGGAATGACATTTCGTATTGTTGATTTCCTGCTCACCTTTATCGACGAGCAGCAGAATTCCCCGGTCCGGGTGTTTGCCGCAAAAGAAGAAAATGATCGCCCAGGTGTGGAGGATGTTGAAAACAAAACGATTGTTTTTGGCCTGGAGTCTTTTTTTCCGGGTGAAGGTGAAGGGGGGGCTGACCTAGGTAAAACCCCGCCCATTAAGCAATATACTGACTTGCTCGCTGCCTGCAGACGGCTCGCCGAAGTTGATGACGAGCCTGAACTGTTTTCCCTTTTGTTAGGCTCTGCAATGGAACTGGTAACCGGGAAACAGGGATTTATCGCCACCCGGGATAAAGACGGTGACCTTGTTTACCGAGCCACGGTGAATATGGATTTTGAAGACAAAAAGACAAGAATCCGTGATGAGCTTATTAGCCAGACCTTGGCAACCAGGGCAACGGTACTCAGGAATATTCCAACCAACCATTGTGACCTTTCGAATAGCGAGAATCATGAGTCCACAATCTTGATCTGTTGTGCACCATTGTTTTTTGAGGACCATGTTGAGGGCTGCCTGTATATGGAAAGCATGGATCAGGAGCTTTCTGTGTCCGAGTTCTCCTTGCTGTTGGAGCTGTTACTTCAATATGGGTCGATCTTGTTTGAACGGCTACAATATCGGGTTCGGATTCACCTGGAAAGAGAAGAGCTTAAAAACAGACTGGCTGTAAGCGATGAAACCATTATTCGCAGTGAGGCCATGTTGAAATTGTACGAAGACATCAAAACCATTGCCCCCATCAATGTGCCGGTCCTTATCCTTGGTGAGGCCGGCTCGGGCAAGGAGTTGGTGGCATCGGCATTACACAGCTTCAGTCGCCGCAAGGGGGCGTATGTGCCCTTGAACTGTTCAGCGATCCCGGAGGGTATTTTTGAGAGTGAACTGTTCGGCTCGGTAAAAGGGGCCTTTCATAATGCCCTGGATAAAGCGGGTAAACTGGAAACGGCTCATAATGGAACCCTTTTTCTAGATGAAATAGGTGATATGGGCTTGGCTTTGCAACCCAAACTCCTGCGTTTTTTAGAAGATCGCGAGATCGTCCGTCTCGGCGACACCAAGGTAAAAAAACTTGATGTCCGGGTGGTGGCTGCCACCAATCAAGACCTTGACACCATGATGCGGGAGAAGAAATTTCGAGAAGATTTTTTTCAACGACTTTCCTGTTTTGTCCTCAAAGTACCGCCACTAAGGGAAAGAAAAGAGGATATAGCGTCGCTCATCCATTACTTCCTCAAACGGTTTGCTCAGGAATACAACTGGACGGTGCCTGCTCTGACTACCCCGGTTCTCCAGAACATGGTTGAATATTCCTGGCCCGGAAATGTCCGCGAGCTGAGAAATACCGTTCTCCGTCTGAGTGTACAGGCGCGGGGAAAAAAAATAACCAGTGATGATCTGGCTCGTATTTCCGAGACCTTTGGAGAAGAAGCACTCCAGAAGGTGGCGTCTTTTCCAAGCCTGGAAGAGATGGAGAAAAAGTATATCCGAAAGGCCCTGGAAAGAGCGGGGTGGAATATTTCAGATGCGGCAAAAATGGTCGGTATTGCCCGCTCAAC
>CALZIH010000193.1 GCA_945787305.1 uncultured Desulfobulbaceae bacterium
TTTGCTTTCGTAGAAAAATGATGGTGGATCATGAGCTGGACTAGTGCCTTATGCCTGAACTCCTGTCATAAAAAAGGTAAGCGTAGACTCCGAGAAAATTATCTCAATTTTTTATAGTAATAACAAAAGGTTACCAGGAAAAAGCTGTTTAGACTGAAGACTTTTAGGGCTGTTTCTTTTAGTCTTTTGCTAACAGTCTTCAGCCTACAGTCTATAAACCTGGGTTGCGGGCAAAGCCCGCTTTAGATAATTAACCTGATGAAGAGTGCGCATGACCAGAATACGCGCGTGGCCACAGTGGTTACTCAGGGCCCATTGCTTATGCTATGATAGGGTTGGGTGATCTGGAATCACTGGAACTAACGTGAAACGAACTACAAAAAAACCGGGGGCCTCACGGCTCCCCGGTTTTTGGGCATGGCTTTTAGAAAAAGTCGACGCCTGAATGGCCCTGTTGCCCTCAAACTGCCGACCGACGGTATCCACCTCTCGTTGCCAGGCCATCATTATCAACAATGAGCGGTTCGCAACCCAGCAGTCGGGGTGCTGTACTTGATCAACTAACTGAACCTGTCGATACGGATACCGACCTATCCCTCTTCTACTTTACCGCCTGCGCCAGCTTACTTCCGACCTTAAATTTCACCACGTTCTTGGCGGCAATCTTCATCTCTTTACCTGTTTGCGGATTACGACCGGTCCGAGCAGGCCTCTGACTTACTGAAAACGTACCAAAGCCGATCAACGACAGTTTATCGCCTTTTTTCATGGTCTCGGTAACCGTCGTCATAAACGCCTGCAACGCATCTCCCGCTTCTTTTTTTGTGATATCGGCTGACTCTGCAATCTGATCAATAAGTTCTGTTTTGTTCATTACCCTGTTCTCCCTCTTTTTGTTTTTTTGATGTATTGATTCTTCCGGCGTGTGGCCTTCTTAATAATTCCTGGTGTCACTGTTGTGGTTATTTACGACAACCGTAGCAAGGTGTCTAATGAAATCTAACAATAGTAAGAATTTTTTTGTTATTTTCTTGAGCGGAAGCACCCTTTCCGCAAAGCAGCAGCCATTTTGTGTGATGTCACTGCATGTCATGAGTTTTAGAGAGTGCCGGTGTCATTCGTGGAATATCCAGAATTTTCTTCGTCATCCATGGTATGCGCTAAGGTTGTCGGTGTCGTAGATAAGAGAGGTAACGAGACTTCGAAAAGCCTCGCCACCGACGACGGCGAGCTTATAACACATTGTATTTCCGTAGAATGCAAACGGCGTTTTAGACTTTTTACGAGTCCATCAATGTTGAATGCTGGAAAACAACAAGTCAAGAGACGTAGCGCAAAACCTGTGGCCCCATCTTACCCTGCAGGCCTTTCCAACCTTAAAAAATGGACTCCGCCGAACCGGTCCACGGCCAGTTTAGCTTTCCGCCGGGTATCTTGTCCAGATTTTTCAGAGATTCATCTCTGGTCATCATCGAAAAGAACGTTACCTGGGGCACGGATAGGGGAACGGCTTTGCGCAGCCCTGCGTGCCAATTTGACAAAACATCATGTCATTCCGGCATGGCTGCCGAGGCGACGTTTTCATTACCTACTGATTTCACAGTGCTTTTCAGTTTGGCACGAAAGTGGCAATAGACAGGGCAAAGAAGAAAAATATAACAAAGAGAAGCCTAGCCGCTTCAAGCCCGCTAGGAAACTTCAGGAGGAAAGATCATGACCGCAACTACAAATACCATAGCCAAGACCCGCACCAATAGCAAAACAGCCGTCTCCACCCAGGCAGAAGTTTCCAGAGGAGCAGTAGCCACCATGGTCGGTGCCGGAGCCGTTGTAGGATTGTGGTCTTTTGCAAGCATAGTCGGTGGAATTATTGTTGCAGGTGGCCCCATATCTCTTGCTCAGTCCTGGTTTGGCGCGATTGTCGGCATGTAAGCGAATGCAGATGTAAGGGTGCCCTGAAAAATACAATTTTTCAAGGTAACCGTAAGTTTCCCTCTGCAAGAGCTCAAACTCTGGCAAAGAATTAAAAGCAAGAAATCCGGTGACACTATGGTGTCACCGGATTTTTTTCTTATTCAGGCATACCCATAGGTTCACTTAAACAAAGAACTAGGCTGGGCCAAGTCAAGACGCCAATGAATGAGTAGGTTGTCTGGAATACAAACTATTAGGGCTGCTTTAACCCTTTGTTAACAGCCCACAGCCTGATATCTGCGGACTTGCCCGTTGTATAACTCTCATTCGAACCAAAAAAGGAAGTGTTGTTGCTATAGTGCGAACTCCCCCTGTATTAATCGTGCGTTTGACGTGCATAACAAGCGAAGAAATGCGGCACCGGCGGATCCTGGTCGTCGTCGTAAGCCATAAAAAAAGTCTCGGCTAAACCCGCCCGCTGTAAACCGTCAATCTCATGCCGGTCCAGTGCCACTGGAAATGCGTCCAGCTCCTCGCCGGTATTTCTACTGCGGCAAGAAACGACTGCTTCACCTCCGGGAGCGACCAGTTCCACAATAGCCTTGAGGGCTCGTTCTCGGTTTGGGCCCTGGAGGATCTGTATCGTATTACACTCATACACCAGATCGAATCCCCGCCGCCACCCTGCGGGATGGTTGAACAGATCGGCGACCAGGTAGTCCACCGTACTCTCGGGATACCTCTGCCTGCACATGTCGATGGCTGAAGGGGATATGTCGAAGGCTGTGACCAGATAGCCACGTCTGGCAAGAGCCTCGGCATCATCACCCAGGCCGCAACCGATTATGACCGCCAGTTTACCAGTGGGTTCTGCCCCTTTGTCGATCCAGTCAAGTAATAAAGGATTGGGCTTCAGATCGGCCCAATACACTTTGCGAAAGTCACCTTCAGCCCTGGCGTAAAACTCCTCGAACCATCCATTCGGGTCTCCCCGATCGGCATAGTCTTTAGCCAGGCGCTGCGTTGCGTTTTTAGAATTTTCCACAAACGGCTCCTTTTGTTTAGGTAGTGACCAAAGCCCTACCGTAACTTGTTAACGTGCGGAATAATGATGGTCTCGAAAAAATCAGAAAAGCTGGTTGCACTGTGGGGAATTACAATGAGTTATATCCTTTCCGCCGTCGACTGCGTGGCTTTTCGAAGTCTCGTCACCTCTCTTATCTACGACACCGACAATAATTATTTTACCACAGGCAGGATATCCCCAGGATAAAATTTTGAGCATAACGCCGAGATCTAGCGAAAACACAATTATTCAAGGTAGCCTGAAGTGATATCGTATGGTCGTTGGCATATACGCGTAGACTTCGACGCAGATGAACCGCTGCCGGATGCCCCGGAGGGCGAACAGGTGAAAGCCATCAGCAATAACTGTAACAACCAGCAGGCATTATCAACTATATAAAAGCAAGAACAGTCGTTTTTCGTCACGGATTCAGGTATTAAAGAAAGCACCAGTATGGATAGTGATTATATTGCTTAATATTGCAATTCAGCAACCTGGAATGATGAGGTAATTGAGGGATACTATGATCAACATCATAAACGAAGGTGAAGACACACAAGGAACGAGTATCTACCGGATACAGGTCGGCAAACAACACATCTGTATATTTAAGCATAACCGGCGAGATGGACTCGCTGATTGCCTACATAAAGCAGCGGACGCAGTAGAACTGAGCGAGTGGGCTGATTTTGTATTGATCGACGACATTAAAGGAGGATGAGAAACGCCAAATCCACACCTTGAAATACGAGTTCTTCGGTAATACTTTCAAAGGTACAGACAGCATAAGTCCGTCGTTTGTTCTTTCTTTTTTTAAACGACGGTTGAGACAGGTACTATATGCCGTTGATTATTGAGTTCAGCTTTAAACATTCCTGAGGTGTATCATGAAACAGTTATTTTATTTTGGAATTGCTGCTCTTTTTCTCCTGACACTGTTATGCCCGACGGCAATCTTTGCCGAGGATCGCATCCATATACTGTATGACAGTGAAAGCAAGTATCCTGAGTTAGAGCCTGGGTGGGGGTTTAGCGCAGTCGTTGAAAAAGGTGACTTGAACATATTGGTGGACACGGGCTGGGACGTTGGCAAACTGAAGCATAACATGGCGAAGATGGGGTGGAAGCCTCAGGATATCACCCATCTCATCATTTCCCATTGGCATGGCGACCATTATTCGGGTCTCAGCTATTTGCTGGAACAAAACAAAACAATGAAAGTGTACCTCCCCTCAGATAATACGTTCCAGGGGGACCCTTCCCTGCAAATTAACACAGTGAAAGGCCTGGCGAAAATCAACGAGGATGTCTATGTACTCCAGACCAAACCCACAACGGGGTCGGCAGGCATTGATGATGAGCTGACCCTTGCCGTTCTCACCAATGAAGGACCGGTGCTGGTCTCCGGCTGCTTCCATTCCGGTTGGCAGACGTTGATTGCTAAAGCACAGGAAATTAGTGAGCGGAAACCGTATCTGATGGTTGGAGGGGGACGCTTTATAGACAGAACCGAGCCGGAGTTACATGCACTTGCAGCATCGATTCAAAAACTCGGTCTGAAAAATGTTGGTTTATCACACTGTGCTGCAGGTCCTTTGCCGGAAAAAGTTTTTGAAGAATATTTCCCGGACAGAACCCTGAAAGCACGTCTTGGCGAACGTATCAGCCTGCCTGAAAATTGAGTGCGTATCAGGCATCGCTAATATTGCAGGTGTTAATCCCCCCGCCATAGGTCTTTTTAATTTCCAGCACACTCTCCAGATTCTCGATAAAAATATCGACCAGATCAGGATCAAAGTGCCGGCCACGCTTGTTTTTTATTATCTGAACAACCGATTTTTCATCAATTGCAGGACGATAGACTCTATCAGAGATCAGGGCGTCAAAGACATCGGCTACGGCCACAATTCTACCGAAAATATGAATTTCTTCGCCTTTGAGCCCCTGCGGATACCCGCTGCCATCCCATCTCTCGTGATGTTGAAAGGCAATTATTGCTGCGGCCTTGAGGATGTCACGATCTGAATGGAGCAACATCGCATACCCTATTCCCGGATGATTTTTCATTACTTCAAATTCATCTTTGGTCAACCTTGCCGGCTTTAAAAGGATATGGTCCGGTATGCCGATTTTACCAAGATCATGCAGGGGTGAGGCGGCTGTTATCAATTCAACGTCCGCTTCCGGCAGACCAAACTTCGTTGCGAGCAGGCGGCAATATTCCGTAACCCTTTTGGTATGATCACTTGTCTCGCTCGACCGCTGCTCTTCAACCACACCCATGGTGAACACCGTATCTCTCAACGTGCTGTCGATCTCCTCATTGAGAGACAGCAACTCCAGATTCTTTTGCTTTACAAGTTCCTGGTTTGCCAGCACTGCGGTGTTGAACATGTTGAACTTTTTGGCAACATCCTCAAATTCAAGGCTTTCAAATGATTCAGGCTCAAGCGGTACCTGGCTGAAGTAGGCGTCTTTTGCCTTTAACAACAGTTTTTCAAGAGGCGCTTTGACGTGCTTTTGAATGGTCTTAAAGGTGTTGAGGCATAAAATCATGGCAAAGAAGACGGCCAATATTGAAATGCCGGACATTATTCCAAGGGCCAGGTTTCTATACGCAGTAAGATCAAGCGTGATGTTCACCGCACCAAGAACAGTCCCCTCAGGAACGTGGTGGCATTCAAGGCAATTAAGCGGGCCATCGCTTGTGGCTGTATATGGTATCGCCGCGCGGACATGAGGATTCAAGTCAAACTCATTAATTAAAAATATAGCAGAATTGCTTGCAAAGACTTGTTTGGTGACGCTGTCTGCCTGTTGTTTGAGCGTATAGCCAAG
>CALZIH010000194.1 GCA_945787305.1 uncultured Desulfobulbaceae bacterium
GGGAGGGACGGGCCTGAATCTGGATTGCGGAATCGATCTTGAAATTTCCACGGGTGACAACCAGTTCCCCCTCCTCAAGTCCACTTCTTACCTGGTAGAAGTTTCCTCGTCTTGGGCCGAGAATAATCTCGCGACCTACATAGACGCCTTCCTGCTCGGGGAGTTGCACATACACCAAAGCACGTTTGCCGGTGACAAGGGGGGCCGAGGCCGGGATAAGCAGAGGAGCGTTTTCAGGGTCAGCGGCGCCCATGGTTGAAGCCGTTGCCCGGACAAACATACCAGGTTTGAGTTTTGCTTCTGTATTGTCGACATTGAGACGGACCCGTACGGTCCTGGTTTTATTGTTTACCAGCGGATCTATATAGGCAACCTCGCCAAGAAAGGGGCTTCCCGGGTAGGATTCGACGGTAAAGTGGACCTGCTGGCCAAGGGAGACGGCCTGCAGGTCTGACTCATAGGCCTCCAATATGACCCAGACCCGGTCGAGATCGGCAATGGTATAGATGAGGCTGCCAGTCTTGACATACATACCTTCATTGACGTTCTTATTAATGACAATCCCACTCATGGGGGCGGTCAGCGTGATGTGGTCGGTGGGGTTGCCACGTTTCTCGATCGCCTTCAGCTGGCTATTGCTGAGCCCTAGCAACCGTAATTTTTCCCTGCTAGCTTCCAGGGTGCGTTTGGCCGTTTTTCTGATTATCTCATGTCCCGATTGCTCCGTTCGTTTGAGCGTTGCAGATGCCTGAATAAGCTCTGCCTGGGCGGTAATCAGTTCCGGACTGTATATCTTGGCCATCTGTTGTCCGCGCCGAACAAGGGACCCGGTGTAATCGACAAAGAGCTTATCGATACGGCCGGTTACCCAGGAGGTAATGGTCCCCACCCGGGTCTCATCATAGTCGACCTTCCCGACCATACGGATCTCAGAGGCTGCCTTGCTTCTGCTCACCGGTTGCACTTCGACCTGGGCCAGTTTCCTGGCCCGATCGTCAAAGGATATCTGACGCAGGCTCTGTTGATCGTCACTGCTTTCTTTTTCCACCTGGATGAGATCCATGAAGCAGATGGGGCATTGGCCGGGACCCGGCAGCTGTATTTGTGGATGCATCGAACAGGTCCAGATAAATTCAGCTGCTTCTGAAGCGGATTCCTGAACATTTTCATGCTGATGTTCTGCTTCGTGTTCGGTGGTGGCAGCCCAGCCTGTTCCCATAAGCAGCAGGAACAAGGTGGAGAGAAGGATGAGGCGAAAGAATGTAGCCTGCATGATGATACCTCTATTTTTCGGGCTCCAGTAATTCAGGTTCCTGGCCCATTTCTTTTAATTTGGCAAGATACTTTTCCGGATCCTTTTTAAATTCATCCGGGCAGGCCATACAGCAAAAGTAGACCCGTTGCCCTTTGTAATCCGCATACAGCTCTTTATTGACGATTGTACCACCCATAACCGGGCAGGTTGTTTGCGCTGCCGCAAAGGCGCCACCGGCAGCAGAAATGAGAAGAGAAAAGCAGATTGTTGCAACCAATGTTAATTTCTTCCAGGTGTCCATAAGTAAGATCCTCTTGGTTATGGTTTTGTGCATTCCTAACAGAAAATTGGTTCCTGTTATTTCAAGGCACCCTTAAGGCTACCTCAATTCATTGACACTTCTATTTTGACCAATCAGCCAGTGTTATATCCTTGTGGGCCTGCAATTGGGCAATAGTAATAATATAGGACCACTGAGCCAGCGTTGTTCCGGTGCGGTTTTCCAGTCGAGCAATGGCCAGGGCGCGGTTGGCAGCGGCCCGGCTCTCAGACAGCTTGAAGTTCAACAGGCTTTTTTCCGCGTCAATGAGCTCAAGAATTGAAGACTGGCCGCTTTGAAATCCATTGATGGCGACCTCCAGTTGTTGTTCGACCTTGGGCAGTAACTCATCATTGTAGAGAGCAATTTTACGTTGGGAGGCACGATAGGCATAAAGGTAACGTTCTATCTCGGTAGCCAGTACTCGTTCCTTTTGTTGTCGCATGGCTTGTGCGGAGCTTATCATCGCTTCCTTTTCGGCAACCTTGCCATGGCGCCGGTCCCGGAAGACGGGAAGGTTGACCATCAAACCGGCAATAATTGGATCTTTACCGCTGTCCGGTGGATTGCCGAATTCGGCCGAACCGGTGAAAATAGTTTTCAAGGAAACGTTGAAATCAGGGTAAAAATCCTTATCGGCAAGCTCTCTGCCTGTCTTCGCCTTGGCAATGCGCTCTTGAGCTTCATGAAGTAATGGGGCATTGGCCATGGCAAGGGTGAGTATTTCGTCATCTCCCATATTGAGGGTCACCTGTGGCAGCGAGGCTGGTATGGTTTGGGCACGTTCGCTTTCAATGCCGAGAAGGCCGTTGATGTGAATACGCAACGGTTCCGCCTGGTCGGCCAGGGCCAGGTCTTTTTCTTCCAACTTGGCCAGTTCGATTTGAATCTTGAGGACATCAAAATAGGTGGTTTTCCCACCGGCATAGCGACTCCGAGCAACACCTTCCAGGTAGCGGAGCAGTTCCAGATTATCGGACACCGTCTGCCGCGACAAGCCGAGAAATCCATATTCGATGTAGGCCTCTTTAACCTGTCTCGCCACATCCAGTTCAACGGCTGCAAGTTTTGCCGCGGCAATGGCGACATCGTGATTGCTCAGTTCTTGCAACAAGGAGAGTTTGCTGATCCAGGGAACAGACTGGCTAAGACTGACAGCCCCATTTTGCGGACCAGTCCTGGTTTCCACCGGCTCCAGGTAGTACTGGAGGCCGAGCTTGGGATCGGGCAGTATCCCTGCTTGACGAACGCGTTCTTTATTTGCGCGAAACTCGGCTCGAGCTGCCCGCAAACCATCGTTGCCGACCAGTGCCTGTTCAAGATAACTTGCCAGAGAGGTATCTTCTTCACCAGCCGGGCAGGAAGCTGCAGTGGCAAGGATCAGGATCAGTGTTAAGGAAATGAATTGAGTTTTTCCCGCTATGGTTTTGATGGTCAGTAAACGCATAATAGTTCCAGAGAGTGTATGGTTCACGTATAGCATACCAATTGGCGTGCCGGAATGTATGAAAAGAGGCCGTTGCCTCATTATTTGCTTGAATTTAATATTAAAAAATCCTGGCACCAAGCTGAGGCTGATCACCGTCCGTAAAGAACGAAACAGAGAATTAGAGAATATTCTTTACTGCTGTGAAGAATATTCTTTATTTTTTCCAGTTACTGATCGATGCCGAATTTTTCTAATCGGTAGATCAGGACGTGTCGTTGAATCTGCAAAAGTCGAGCGGCCTGTGAGCGGTTCCCTTTGGCCAGGGTCAGGGCCTGGGTAATGAGTGATTTTTCCACCTCTTCCAGGGAAATGCCTTCAGGCGGCAGCTGAAATTTTTCGGTTACACCCTGCGTACCATTGCCGGGAAGCAGGATATCCCGGTTTGAAATGTGTGGAGCTGAACGGAGGATTATGCTTCGTTCCACCACGTTCTGCAGCTCCCTGATGTTACCTGGCCAGTCATATTCCTGGAGCTTCTGTAATGCCTCGTTACTAAAGACTACCTCCGGTGGTGCATGATGTTTCTTTAAAAAATGGTGGACCAGGGCTGGAATGTCCTCTTTGCGTTCACGCAGAGGGGGCAGGTGAAGAGGAATGACCGATAATCTGTAATAGAGGTCTTCACGAAAGTCTCCCCTGCTGGTCGCATCCTGCAGGTTGCGGTTGCTGGCGGCAATTATGCGGACGTCTACTTCTTCTTCTCTGTACCCGCCCACGGCCTCAACTTTTTTTTCCTGCAGGATCCGCAAGAACTTGACTTGCATCTCCGGGTGCAATTCACCGATTTCATCTAGGAAAAGTGTGCCTCCGTCGGCCCGCTGAAATCGTCCCTGATGATCCTTTATGGCACCGGTAAAAGCCCCTTTCACATGGCCGAACAGTTCAGACTCGATCAGGTTTTCGGCAATGGCTGCACAGTTGACGCCGATAAATGGTTCTTTGTGACGCGGGCTGTGTCGGTGGATCAACCGTGCCAGTACCTCCTTGCCGGTCCCGGATTCACCTGTAATCAGGACCGTTGCCGTTGATTCGGCAACCTTCACTGCTGTTTGCAAGAGTTCGGCCATCGCCGAGTTGACCGTCTCCATGCCGGCCACCCCGGTGAGCCGGTTGATCTCTTCGGTCAGGTTATGGGTACGGCGGCGTAGGTTGTGCATTTCCAGCGCCTTGGTGCAGGAGAGCCGCAGTGCCTCTCTGTCAAAAGGCTTGGTAATAAAAGTGAAGGCACCGAGGTGCATGGCTCGAACAGCTAGTTCTATGGAGCCGAAAGCGGTGATGACGATCACCGGTACTTCAGGTGCGTCCTGCTTAATCTGCTGCAGGACCTCGAGGCCATCCATATCGCCCAACTGGATGTCGGTGACCACAATATCCGGCCCAATGGTGTTGAAAAGCGCAAGGCCTTCCTTGCCCGATGACGCGGCAGCCACGGTAAATCCACCCTGGCTGAGATTATATTCCGTTTCCCGCAGCAGGCTGGTATCATCGTCATTCATCAGATGTGTACGCATCGGCTCCCTTGGTTAATTACACCTGCACGGGCAGTGAAACAGTAAAGGTCGCGCCATGGCCCTTTTTCGGACTATCCACGCTGATGGTGCCGCCATAGCTTTCAACAATACGGCTGCTGATGGCCAGGCCAAGACCTGTTCCCTCCTTTCGGGTGGAGAAAAAGGGTGTGAATATTTTACTGCGGTATTTTTCGGGAATACCTGGGCCATTATCCCTGAAGATAATGTGTATTTTATCGTTATCTTGTTTTGTTTCAACTGTAATCCTACCATTTTTTTCCATGGCTTCACAGCTGTTTAACAGGAGGTTAATGAAGACCTGGGCCAACTTGTCACCGTCGACTAGAAAGTTGTCTGTCGGAGGCGGTAAGTTGGTCGTCAGGGTAATATTATTTTTATGAAAGTTATTTTCTAGTAATGTGGTCACCCGTTCAAAGACCTGCGGTAGGGGCTCAAGGGATGGGCTTGCAGGGCCTGGCTCCTGCTTCCTTGAAAAACGAAGTACCTCCTCTACGGTAGTTGATAAGCGGCTGGTTTCTTTGAGCAGGATATCGGCAAATTCACGTTTAGGGTGCGTCGGAGGGAAGTCATCCGAGAGGATTTCAACGGCTCCCCTGATTGCGGCAAGCGGGTTTTTCACCTCATGGGCCAGGGAGGCGGAAAGCTGGCCAAGGGCAGAGAGTTTTTGGCTCGCACGTAGTTGCTCCTCCGCCTCAACAAGGGTGCTGGCTTGGGTGTGAAGTTTTTTATAGGATCGTTCCAGTCGGCTTGAAAGTACCTGGTATTTGATCCGGAGTTGTTTTTCCTTGGCTGCAATTGCGCCGATAACAAAGCCTGCTCCGAAATAAAGTATAATTTCAGGAAGTTCGGAAAGGTATGCGCTTGGGCCAAGGTGATAAAAATGGCGAAGATGTGGGATAAAGGCGATGGAGGTGCAGGCTGCCAGGATCACTCCCCCTCGAATACCATACAAAAGCGCAGCGACGACTATGGGGAGATAGCTGATCCGGCGGTAGATGTCATGGTAAATAACCTTGTCGGCAGGCGTATAGGTGTGGAGTAAACCAACAACGACCACTGTCAAAAACAACAGCAATATATAGATCTTATCCGTTTTTTCCATTGCTGATTATTATGGTTGGCTTCCCTGTGGACCAATCCGGACAGCACTGTTGCTCTAGATTTACCCCCTGCAACAATATCTACTCGTGAGAAATACAGGCTAGCATTGCAGGGGG
>CALZIH010000195.1 GCA_945787305.1 uncultured Desulfobulbaceae bacterium
TTCGAAATCGTCGACGGCGTCACAGTCGACCCCGGCACGTACGACCACTCCGAAGTGCAGCTCGTCTACTTCACGGACCGCTCACAGCCACTCAGCTTCAGCACTCGCGTGACGGTCGGCGGGCGCTTCGGCGGTGACCGCGTATCGCTGTCGCCAACGCTTAACTATCGCATCGGCGATACCTTCCGTGTTTCCCTGACGAGAGATCCAGAAGAAGAGATCCGGGTCGGCTGGGAACTGCTCCGTTCCTTGCGCCTCCGTGAGCGCGGCCCGGAGATGATCTCTTGTCCGACCTGTGGTCGGACAAAGATCGACCTCTTTCCGCTGGCCGAGGAGATTGAGCGGGTGTTGCAGACCATGAAAAGTAGCCTCAAGGTCGCTGTCATGGGCTGCGTGGTCAATGGGCCCGGTGAGGCCAGGGAGGCTGATATCGGCATTGCCGGTGGTGTTGGGGTAGGAATCATTTTCAAGAAGGGTGAAATTTGGAAAAAGCTGCCGGAAGAAGAACTCTTACCCGTTTTTTTAGAAGAACTAAAGAAAATGGAAGAAGAAAGATGCAGGTGATGTGTAGTAGCGGAACCTGCACAAAAAAACATGCCCATGCCTCAATAACGGCAGTTAACATTACAGTTTTTTAATTCCTAAATCCTACATTCCCAAAAATATGCGTTACTCACAACTCCTGTTACCAACCACCAAGGAAACCCCGGCTGAAGCCGAGGTTATCAGTCATCAACTGTTGCTTCGGGCCGGTTGTATCCGCAAATTGACATCTGGCTTGTATACGTATCTGCCTTTAGGCTTGATGGCCTTGCAGAAAGTTGCTGCCATTGTCCGAGAAGAAATGAATCGTTCCGGTGCCCAAGAACTGCTGATGCCTATGGTGCAGCCGGCAGATCTCTGGCAGGAGTCCGGTCGCTGGCAAAAGTATGGAACGGAGTTGCTTCGTTTTAAAGATCGGCATGAAAGGGATTTTTGTCTTGGCCCGACCCATGAAGAGGTAATCACCGATATTGCCCGCAGAGAACTCCAGTCCTATCGCCAGTTGCCTGTGAATCTTTATCAGATCCAGACCAAGTTTCGGGACGAGATCAGGCCCCGATTCGGCCTCATGCGCGGACGTGAATTTGTCATGAAGGATGCCTACTCCTTTGATGCTGACGATGAGGCCGCCGGCGCAAGTTACGAAATTATGAAGGCGGCGTATCATCGGATATTTAAGCGCTGCGGCCTCTCATTCAGGGCTGTGGAGGCCGATACCGGCTCTATTGGCGGTTCGTTCTCCCATGAATTCATGGTTTTGGCCGATACCGGCGAGGACACCCTTGTGATCTGCAATCAGTGCGATTATGCGGCCAATGTGGAAAAGGCAGCGGTCGTCCTGCCGGAACCGGCAGCCGAGACGGTTGAGCCTGCACCCTTGACCCGGGTGGAGACTCCGGGCATGAAAAAAGTGGATAGGGTGGCCGATTTCTTAGGTGTGACTGCAGCTGATGTTATCAAGACCATGGTCTTTCTTGCCGATGGCGAGCCTGTGGCAGCCCTTGTCCGCGGTGACCGCCAGGTGCAGGACGTGAAGCTGAAGAATCTGCTTGGTGCTGCCGAGGTGGAAGCGGTTGATGATGAGGCCGTCTGGAAGTTGACCAAATTGCCGGTGGGCTATATGGGGCCGGTTGATATACCGATCCGATTGGTTGCCGACCAGGAGGTCATGCGGATGACCAACGCTGTTGCCGGTGCAAACGAAAAAGGAATGCATCTGACCGGGGTGCATCCCGGCCGTGATTTTTCCCCGGAGCTGGTTGGCGACCTGCGCCAGATAACCCCGGAGGACGAGTGCCCTGCCTGTGGCGGTGAGCTCTCGTTGACCGAAGGGATTGAGGTTGGACATATTTTCAAATTGGGAACCAACTATTCAGAAGCCATGAAGGCAACCTACCAGGATACTGACGGGGTCGATAAACCTTTTGTCATGGGGTGTTACGGGATTGGTGTTAGCCGGGTTGTTGCCGCAGCCATTGAACAAAACCATGATGACAACGGGATTATATTTCCCCTGCCGCTGGCGCCATTCCAGGTCATTGTCTTGAATCTGGGACTCAAGAGTGCCTCGATAAGCGATGCTGCGCAGCAGTTGTATAAGAATGTACAGGAGCTGGGCCTGGAAGTGCTCTTTGATGATCGTGACGAGCGGCCCGGTTCCAAGTTCAAGGATGCCGATTTGTTGGGAATTCCCTATCGGGCAACCGTTGGCAAGGTGTATGAAAAGGACGGTATGGTGGAGCTGCGTATCCGGGCAACCGGCGAAACAACCTTGTTGCCTTATATTGATGCGGCGAACCAAATCGTTGCTATGGTCCGTGAAGAGCAGCGGCGAATGAATGCAGTGGACTGAACTTGAGATATGACTGATTTTAAGGTCCTCTATTCAATAGCTTCGGGCTATCTGCAAGGTGTCGATCTGTCACCCCTGAAGTTCGCCTATGATTTTGCTGCTGAAAGACATGCGGGTAAGCGTCATGCCTGCGGCGACCCGTATATCCATCACCTTCTTGAGGTAGCGTCTGTCCTTGCCTCCATGAAGCTTGATCGGGACACCATTATTTCCGGGTTGCTCCATGGTGTCTTGAAGGAGGGGGTTGCATCGATGTCGGAACTTGAACAGCAGTTCGGCCATGATGTTGCCAATATTGTTGACGGTGCTACCCGTATTACCAATGTCCAGTACAACTCCAGGCTGACCAGTCAGGCGGAAAATATCCGTAAACTGTTTCTTGCGATGGGAGCAGATATTCGTGTGTTGCTGGTGCGGCTTGCCGATCGTTTGCAGGATATGGTCACTTTGGCGCCGGCGCCCGAAGAATTGCGTCGGCAAGTGGCACGAGAGACCATGGATCTGTATGCCCCGCTTGCCAGTCGACTTGGTATTGACTGGATGAAGCGAGAGCTTGAGGACCACTCGTTTGCCTATCTTTTTCCTCTTGAGCATCAAGATCTGACCTCTCATCTTGAAAGCTCGCTTGCGGAGCGGCAGGCCTATGTCGATGAAGTTATATCCATTTTTTATGAGAAGCTAAAAAAGAATAATGTTTTTCCGTTACGCATCATCGGCAGACCCAAGCATCTGTACTCCATCTACAAAAAATTGATAGCCCAGAATATTCCCCTGGAGAGGGTCTATGATAAGGTCGCATTCCGGATCATCGTCAAAACCGTCAAGGAGTGCTATGAAGCCCTGGGCGTTATTCATGGCGAGTGGACTCCGGTACCGGGGCGAATCAAGGATTTTATCAGCGCCCCCAAATCCAACAACTATCAGTCAATGCATACCACGGTTGCCGGACCGCATGGGCATTTTATAGAAATCCAGATCCGTACCGATGAGATGGACCGGGTTGCCCAGGAGGGCGTTGCAGCCCATTGGGCCTATAAAGAAGGGCAAAAAATTAACAGAAACGATGCTCGTCTTTTTCGTGATCTCAAAACGCTGGTTAAGACACTGCAAGAGGTGGAAGATCCCAACGAGTTCATGGATTCCGTACGGGGGGAGCTCTTTGAACCTGATGTCTATGCCTTGACCCCAACCGGTGAGGTGAGGGAGCTGCCACGGGGATCAACACCAATTGATTTTGCCTATTCCATTCATACTGCAGTCGGGGACTCCTGTGTCGGCGCCAAGGTGAACGGCCAGCTGGTTCAGTTGAAGCATGAGTTACAAAATGGTGATATTGTAGAAATTGTCACCGCGAAAAACCAGCAGCCCAAACGGGCTTGGTTGCAATTGGTCAAGACCAGTCGGGCTCGGACCAGAATACGCCACTGGCTGCGGCGTGAGGAAAAAGAACGTTCTCTGAAACTCGGGCGGGAGATTTGTGAGCGTGAGTTGAAAAAGTATGATATCACCTTGAAGAAGCTGTTGAAAAGCGGGCATATCCGTATGCTGCTGAAACAGCTGCACTGCAACAGTCTGGAGGATATGCTGGTCAAGGTCGGGATAGGGAAGATCAGCCTGGAGCAGTTGCTGAAAGCGTTGCAGCCCAAGGATGTGCGTGAGGAAGAGGAAAAGAGACGCCAAGAAGAGCTGCTTGAAAAAACCAAGCGCAGTGAAGAAAGCAGGGCACGTTCCGGTTCCCGGGAAGGGATAGATATTCAGGGAATCGACGATATGCTGGTTAAGATCAGCCAGTGCTGCAAACCGGTGCCCGGAGATGAAATTATTGGTTTTATCACGACCGGTTCCGGAATATCAGTCCACAAGGTGGATTGTTCAAATTTGCTGGCCACGGATCCTCAGCGTCGGATACCGGTGAACTGGTCAGCATCCAGTAAGTCAATGCACAGGGCCGAATTATTTATCAGGGCAGAGAATAGACGGGGTATCCTGGCGGATATCAGCGGCCTCATTTCAGCAGATGATGCAGATGTTGTGGAGTTTAAAGCCCGCACGACGCCGGAAAACATTGCCCTTCTTGATGTGGTGGTGCAGGTGTCGGACCTTCAGCATCTCCGACAACTGCAACGCAATCTGCAGCATATGCCGGAAGTGATTGAAGTGCGCAGACGGTAATTTTTGTCGGCCAGAGTTGATAGCAAGGGCGAAATATGACAATCTGTGAGGTGTGCGGCAATGAGACCGATCAGACGACAACGTGCCGTTATTGCGGCGCTGCTTTGACATCCCCTGTTCCTGTTGGAACCGGGGGAAAACATAGGGTCGTGAATCTGGAAAAAGGCCTGCCCACGGTCAATCAGGCTCTGGCTCGTCTGGATAAGGAACTTGAGACGGCTACACTGCAGGGATACCGTGTTGTGACCCTGATCCATGGCTATGGATCCAGCGGCAAGGGAGGGGCAATAAAAAAATCGGTTCGTCGTCAGTTGGAGTACTATCGGCATCTAGGGCGAATTAATGATATGATCGGCGGTGAACAGTTCAATAACCGCTCCGGTATAGGGCGTCAATTAGTTCGTCGTTTTCCGGTACTAGCTACACATAGCGATTTAAATCGGGCCAACCCTGGGGTAACGCTGGTTGTCCTGTAGTCGTATGCAGGTTGGCCCGAAGAAGATTTTATCTTAAATCGCTTGAGGTTTTCTTTTATTATATGGTTTAACTGGGTCATACATCGTTTGTTATCTTTCAATCCAAGGAGTGCAGAATGAAAAAAATCGTTGTTGGTCTGCTCGGTCTGTTTTTAATAGCCGGGGCAGCCGTTGCCGAAGAAAAGAGTGTAGAGTTGAAAACTGATGAGCAAAAGCTCAGTTATGCCATGGGCCTTGATCTTGGCGCGTATTTCAAAAGCCTGGAAGAAAACTTTGACCTGGAGGTATTGCAGCGGGGAATTGCCGATTCGTATACCGGGAATAAAACGTTGATGACAGGTGAAGAGGCCGCCGAAGTACAACAGAAGTTTGCCGCCAGACAACAGGAAAAACAAGTCAAGAAGACTGTGGAAATGGTCACCAAGAACCGCGATGAGGCTGAAAAGTTTTTAGCGGAAAACAAGACAAAAGAGGGTGTACTAGAGACAGCATCGGGCTTGCAATACAAGGTGGTCAAAGAGGGCAAAGGAAAAAAGCCTGCGGTGAGCGATACTGTTAAAGTACACTATAAAGGAACCTTGCTCAATGGAACCGAATTTGACAGCTCCTACAAACGCAATGAACCTGCCGTGTTCCAGGTCGGTCAGGTTATTACCGGTTGGCAGGAAGCCTTACAGTTGATGACAGTCGGCTCTACCTATGAGCTGTACCTGCCGCCTGACCTTGCCTA
>CALZIH010000196.1 GCA_945787305.1 uncultured Desulfobulbaceae bacterium
ATCTCTATCATGTTGCTGTAAGAAAATCGCTTCCGTTTCCTGTCGAGGCAATGATCTTTGAAGAGGACCGCAGCCTTATTCTGACGGTTGATCAGGCTATTGACTATATTGAGGAACACCCTATCCGCACCATGACCGCTGTCATGGAAGCACAAACCCGGATCGGTCGTCATAAATGGAAAGAGTTGGTATGCGGTTGTTATTGATTTGGACAGGGAGGCCATTTGCAGATAAGCGTGGGTAGCGGAAACGCTTACAAAGGTTTTCCAGCTAGCAGAGCACAACAACGTTTCCTCCCTTGCCGTACCTGTCTTGGGCACAGTTCATGCTAATTTGCAGTTCCAACGACAACTGCAATATACGTTGGCCTCACTCTACTCCATGACGCTGCACAGTTTAACCCGTCTGAGGTTAGTCGTGCCTGCTGAAAAGGTTGGGCGAGTAAGAAAAGTTTTGGAAACCTTTGCTACTCTACCTTGAACTGACGCCATCCCAAGCGAGGAGGCTGCGCAAGTCACTGTAGGGCGGACAATGAGGGGGTAAGAGGAGCGACCTTGTCATACAACTTATGAAAGGTTTGGCATGGAAGCGGCAGGTTCAGTTAAGCTCACAGTTCATATCAGTGCCTTATTCTTGAACTTCTGTCATAAAAAAAAGTAAGCGTAGACTCCGAGAAAATCATCTCCACTTTCCACCGTAATAACGGTTCTCTGGCTGAAGGCTGTTTAGCTGAAGACTAAAAGAAGCAGCCCTAAAAGTCTTCAGTCTTATTCTATAAATTCTTCCACGCCCATTTCGGGAACGAATGTAATGCCAAGTATTTTTGCCCTCTTTTTATTCACCATTAATGCTCCTCGTTGGGGCGTTCTGGTGGCAAAAGTAGCAGGTTTGGCTCCATTGACTAAAATATCATGCCCCATAGCAACCGCTTCGAATCCCTGATTATAGCCTGAATCATCGGCAGAGCATAACATTCCTTGCTTTACAAATTGTCCCTGGACAGCAGCCTCCGGTACAGTGATGTTCTGCATATACCAACTCGTTACTTCCTCAGTGGGTACATAATTGCCTTTATCATCCTTCAGCCCGGAATATTGCGCGAGAAAAAAAGCATCAACACTGTTCTGAAGTTCCATCGCTTTCTTTTTCCATAAAGAATAATCTTTTGTGGAAACTGTTTCAGTGAGGGTAAGCGGTAATTCGCCCTTGTTGGCATAATATTGAATTTTTTTCAGATGTGACCTTCCTGAAGATGTATCATCGGAGAGAATAGCGAAGGTCTTTACCTCGGGCACAATTTTCTTTAAGAAGAGCAAGCTCTCCACATAATACCCTGTTTGATAAACGCCTGTCACATTATGACCCGGTCGATCCTTGGTTACCACTAAACCATACTTTACCGGTGTGTTGTTCACCCCCCAGAAAACAATGGGGATGCCCGTCTCAAAAAACTGATTGCCAATATATTTAACAGCATTGTCATCCCCTAAGAAAATAATATCAGGCTCAAAATCCCTTGCAGCTTGAGTAACGCGCATCGCCATTTCTGCCTTTTCTTGCTTACCCTTTTTTCTTTTCGAATCCATCCACATTTTTTTGACAACAGCCTTTGTCGACTCCACATAATCGTTTTTTGTGTATACATCCGCCTGATCTTTGTTGTCAAAATAGCCATATTTAAGCATAGCCGCACAAAATCCTTGATTAGTCTCTTGCGACCATAGATATTCGTTGTGATAGCTGCTGATGACAAGAATTCTGTATTTTTCATCGCCCTCATTTAAAGTTGCAGCGTACCCATTTACCGCTAAAATAAGGCCAAGACCTAATGCCAACAATGCGTGATTTATCTTCATCCTCTTCTCCCGCTCAATGGTATTTCCACAAAACTAAGAATCATTTTTTTGTATTAAGCTCAGTGTTTGTTATCCTGCTACTCCAGGATGGATTACCCCTGTCGTAACCTACAAACCAAATGCCAGGTACTCCATTTTCATTCTGAAATCGGAAGTGTTATGATGAAAGTTGTTCCCTTGCCGATTTCTGTTTCAAAATCAAGAGTCCCGCCATGTTTCTGTTCAATTACATTTCGACTTATAGCCAGGCCCTGGCCGGTTCCCCGTCCGACATCCTTTGTTGTAAAAAAAGGATCAAAAATCTTTTCACGAGCGGCCACGGGAATCCCGTCACCGTTATCCTCAATCTTTATTTGAACACTCTCCCCAAGGCTAAGAGTACTTATGAATATTTTTCCCTTCTGGAAGTTTTCAGGATGCTCACCGATTTTTAATCCAATAGCATGAGCGGCATTGACCAGAATATTTAGTATCACTTGGCTCATTTCATCGGCTAAACAGGTTACACTTGACAGCTCTGGTGAAAAATCGGTTTCAAGGTCGGCTACGTATTTCCATTCATTTCTGGCAACAGTAATGGTATTATCTATAATTTTATTAAGATCCGTAGGAGATTTATCCTTGCCGCCAGGATGGGAGAATTCCTTCATTGCCAGGACAATTTTACTTATGCGTTCTATGCCGTCTGTTGACTGTTTAATGGTCAGAGGGAGTTCTTCCTCTAGAAATTCCCAGTCTATTTCTTCCAGATAGTTATCAATTTCATTCAGCTCTGCTTCGTAGCCACCTGTCTCTCTGTATTTCTTTAACAAGGTCAACAGCATATTTATCAAGGTGTTTAAATCTCCATACGAATCATCAAGAAATTGTAGATTGGACGAGATAAACTGAGACGGAGTATTAATTTCATGGGCAATGCCAGCAGCTAACTGTCCCACTGATTCAAGCTTCTGGGCTTGTAGCAACTGCACCTGTAGCTTTTCTCTTTCTTCTTCTGCTTTTTTTCTAAAACGAAGATCACGGGCAACGCATACAATAGCTTTTGTATTCTCATTTTCGTCCGTCATCGGGGCAGCTGAAAAAAGAACTGGTATACAATTACCGTCCTTGGTTAGGTAACTCACCTCGCGGTCCGAATCGATACCATGCATAAGGTCTTCCATTGCAGTACTCTCTACCGAGTCCGGATCCAGTATTTCTGTAAACGGTTGATCTATGAGTTCTTTCTCTGTATAGGCTAGCAGAGTACACGCAGCCTTATTCACCCGAGTTATACTACCATTAGGAGAAACAACAATCAGGGTATCCATCATGCTTTTGAGTATATTATCAACGTAGTCCCTGGAAACCGTTGTTTTCCTTAGGTCAGTGGCCATGGCATTAAAACTGTCAACCAACAGTTGCACCTCTCCGGATGAACGAATAGTTGCCCGGAATTCAAGATCATCCTTTGCTAGTCTGGAAACAGAACTAGCCAGTTCAATAATGGGCCGTGAAAAATGTCTGGACAGGAAATAGGCCGCCATGGCGATCAATGGAAGGAGGAAGAGGAAAACAAACAAGAGAAAACGTAAAGTCTTTTTAATGTCTCTGAGGAGTACCGAATTGTCAATACTCATGGAGAATCGTATCAGAGGCTCTCCTGAAACGACGGAAAAATCTTCGTAAACAAAAATGCCATTTTGCACACTTTTAAATAACGGCTCAGGCTGTATCTCCGCCGCCATATATGGACGGGGGTTGAATGACATTTTCTCATCTGGTGGGGCGTGCAACACTTCGAACTCATATGGGGTTAGAATCCAAGATCCTTGTTCACCAAAAATTTCCATGTGGCTGATATATTCAACTATATCTTTTGTGCTTACTCGAAGGATAACCGCACCACCGAATTCGCCGGTATCGCCATCGACCTTATGTATTGCCAAATAGAAAAAATGCGTCCCTTTTTCATCTGTATGCAGGCCATCCAGGGTGAAACTTCCCGGTGCAGAGGACTCAATACGATTAAAAAAATTATCCCCCTGCCAGTCTCTGTAGTTTCGATTGATACCGCTTCGAGTTGCCTTGATCTTTTCACTCCCATACGTATCCATAAAAACAAGACTCGAATAGGAGGGGCTTGATTGAAGGGCTTGCACGAACAATCTTTCCACTGAGCGAGCAGCAATTTCCGTTTCAACGCCGGAGGACATAATGAATTCGTCCAACACAGGATTGATGCTGAGAATCTGGAGCTCCTTTAAAATATTATGTTTTTTTTCCTTGAAATAGGTGCTGGCATCACGAAAATTATGTAATAGATTCTGGGTAGCATATTTTTCAAAATTCTTTTTTGTGTACGAATAGTAAAAGCCTCCCAATAGTAAACAAGCCGTGACAACGACACCTACAAAAGAAAAGAGCAGTCTGTAAAAGATTGACAGCCCTTTCATATCGACTTTTTTCATACCTGACCTTGCCATTGTCCTTGTGTTTTAAAAGAGGCTAAAAATTTGCTATATAATTTTAATTATCTAATCAACATACTCATCTATTCCCATGGTGCCATCGAGCACAATACCAAGAGATTTGGCACGTGTTCTGTTCACCGTCAGGGGGCCACGGCTTGTTGTGCGGGGAGCAAGTTCCGCCGGAGACACTTGATGGAGGAGAATTTCATTTGCCATGACAGCGGCTGTATATCCCTGATTGTAGCCAGAATCATCCGCGCCGCAGAGTAGTCCCAGATTGACATGCTCACGTTGGAGGACTGCCTCGGGAATTTTAATGTTTTGCAGGTACCAATTGACAACAACATCATTTGGGACATAGTCCCCATTCCGATCAGTCATGCCAGCGTAATGAGGCAGGAAAAACGCATCGACCTTCTCCTGCAGGTCAATGGCTTTGCTCTTCCACGTTTCAAAATCGTTTGTCGCAACAGTTTCGACCAGTTCAAGGGGAAGTTTTTCTTTGCGGGCAAGATGCTCAATGGCCTTATGATACATCCTTCCTGTAGGAGTGTCTGAGGAGAGAATAGCAAAGGTTTTAAGTCCTGGCCTGATTCTTTTAAGAAGCTGCAGACTTTCCACATAATAGCCTGATTGATAAACCCCTGTGATATTATGGCCGGGCTTTTCAAGGCTATCTACAAGCCCATATTTTAGAGGTGTATTATTAACCCCCCAAAAAACAACGGGGAACTCTGTGTCCAGCATATGATTGCCGACATATCTGGTGGCATTATCATCGCCGAGAAAAACTAAATCAGGCTTAAAATCTTTAACTATTTTGTATGCTTTTAAACTGGAGGACAAAATTTCCCCCTTATTCGATTTCCGTTTGGTATCCATCCATACTTTCTTTATAATTGCTGAGGAAGATTCAACATAATCATGAGCCGTCAATGCATAAATCTGAGTTTCATCATCAAGATAACCTAATTGTAAAAGAGCCCGACATAGTCCAAGATTAGTATCTACAGACCATTGATATTGAGGATGATAACTGCTAATGACAAGCAAACGCTTTTTGGATGAAGCAGCACCAGAAGAAGCCTGACCGGCAGTGTTTATCAAGACAAAGAGCAACAGTACTGTGAGCAAACGAAGAAACATTATTCTCGTAAATATATTATAGTTTATGATATCCATTGTACCTTGAAAATTAATAACAAGTGGCAGACTGATCCTCTGTGAAAAAAATTTGAGTAACAGCCACCTGTAGAGTACAGAAAGACCAATCATTCAAAAAGTTGCTATAAAAATCTTATCACAAGAGTACGTTGTTTCCCAAATTTGTTTTTGGCAATAAACGATAACGACCCTAGAATTATAAATCATCCTGCCCTGCGCCACGGACGCACAATGTACCAGAATGTGTAT
>CALZIH010000197.1 GCA_945787305.1 uncultured Desulfobulbaceae bacterium
CGTTCGACTCATTTAGATCTTGTTCCAGCTGCTTTTTTTCCTTGCGCAGTGAACGTGCATTATCTTCTGCTTGTTTGCATGCCGCGGCCTCATCATTTTTTTGCTTCTTAAGCGCACGGAGTTTTTTCATTACATTCTCTGGCGTATCGGCAAGGGCCTTGTTGATTGCTTTCAGCGATTTTTCTTTATCTGCTAATTCTGTTTTGGTCTTTTTCAGCTCTTTAGCATGATTGGCACGCTCAACAGTCATTTGTTGTTCGTATAACTTTAGTGCAGCCTGAATTTCTTCACTGTTAGATTCTGCGGTAGCTTGTGCTTTTTCGCTCGTAGCAATTTTCTTTTCCATCACAGCAATGGCCTGCTGAGACTGTTGCTGTGCGGTTTCAATCGCTGCATCCGCATCAAGTGATCGTTTGATGGCGGCATTAAGTGCAGTTTTTAGCTCAATGGTACTGCAATCCGGATCCAGTTCCAGAGCCTCTTTCGCCGCTCTCATCAAAACCTGATTGCTTACTGCAAGATCTTTCCATACTTTTATCTGAAGCTCTAATTCCGCTTGTTCCACTTATTTTTGTCTCCTCTTCTCAGGGGGGTAGGCTTATTCCGAGGGCGATTGTATATCATAAGAGTGCGTTTTCGTAAAATAATACGCCAAATGAGGGGGATTTAACCCCGATTGACCCAATCAGGCCGGGAATTGTAACCGTACAGAAATAAAAAACCGGGGAATATCCACACGACTCGTGCCGATTTACTTTGCTGTCGACTGCTGTGGGTAAATACACTCAAGTGATTTGCAGTGCGAATGCGATTTAGCGCGCCAGTGAAACTGCCTTGATCAGGGCATAACACTTCTGTCCGGGCTCAAGTCTCAATGTGTAAAGAGATTTACGACTGATATTAGCCAGCAGGGGAACACCAATATCCAGCTTGATTTGCACTGCATGCCTGGTGATATCTGGCACAGCCACTTCAACGACTGTGGCTTCGAGTATATTCAAGAAACTGGTGGTAACCTGAGGTTTTTGCAGGGCAATACCAACATTGCGGGCCAAAAGATGAACCCGTTGTCCATGCCCTTTTTCAATAGGTAGCTGTGGCACATACAATTCGCCACCATCAAAGCCTAAACGCGTCAGGCCAAACTCTTCTTCGTGCGCCACAACTCTGGTATCAATTACCGAGCCAGACATATCACCCAAGTATTCACTCAACTCAAGTTCGGAACAGAGCTGCGTTATATGGCCCGTTGCCACACTCTCTCCTTCTCTCATCAGCACCATGGTGTCCGTTATTTGTAATACTTCTTCAAGAGAGTGACTCACGTAGATCACGGGGATATCCAGCTCGTCGTGTAGTTTGCGAATAAAGGGGATTACCTCACGCTTACGTTCTTTATCGAGTGAGGCCAGGGGCTCATCCATCAATAAAAGTTTCGGACAGGCTAATAAAGCGCGGCCGATGGCGACTCGTTGTTGTTCTCCGCCAGACAGATTATGTGGTTTGCGTTGCAACAGATGATCAATGGCAAGCATGTTGATCACCTGATCCCACTCAACATGCCGTTCGTTTTTAGGCGCGCGTTTATAGCCGTACTCGAGATTCTTTTGCACACTAAGGTGTGAAAACAGCCGCGGCTCCTGGAACACATAACCAAGGGCGCGTTGTTGAGTCGTCAGGAAGTAACTATTGGATTCGTCTTGCCAAACGGCATCGCCAACTTGTATATAACCATTGTTGCTGCGCTCCAGGCCGGCAAGACAACGAAGCACCGTCGATTTACCTGCCCCTGATGGACCAA
Organism: uncultured Desulfobulbaceae bacterium; assembly: GCA_945787305.1. Lineage (GTDB taxonomy): Bacteria > Desulfobacterota > Desulfobulbia > Desulfobulbales > Desulfobulbaceae > DRLX01. Next base: position 1,802 of record CALZIH010000197.1, read on the forward strand.
ACAATGTAGTAACCCCTTTGGCAGGCACATCCAAATCAACCTTGAGGTCAAAGCCCGAATACACCACATCAAAGCGCGCCTTAATGCGCATGGGTCGGGAACCTGCGATTAATGAAATATACGGCCAATAATACGATAAAGGTAAAAAGCAATAGTCCTACCGACAACGCGTGAGCACTGCCGTAATCCAACACCTCAACGTGTTCGTAAATGGCAATTGACAACACTTGTGTCTCACCGGGAATGCTGCCACCGACCATGAGCACCACGCCAAACTCCCCCATGGTGTGGGTAAAACCGAGTACGGCAGCGGTGATATAACCGCGCAAGGACAAAGGCAAAATAACACTGAGAAAGGCATCAAAGTGTGATGCCTTTTTTCTCGTGGTGCTCACCGTGCAGCGAGCCTATTGATTCTCCTCCCTCCGAGGAGAATCACGAACATCCACTTGTAGAACCACAGTTCAGACATTTGTAGCAAGCCCCATTGCGTACCATTATTGCGCCGCACTCAAAACATGGCGGCGCATCAGCCTGCGTTTGAAAAACCAGTTTCTCTTCCGATTCGTTTTTTGACTCCGGTTGCTTGATCATGTTTTCAGGAGCGAATTCGTCTGTATCAGTCATTGCTGCGTTGCTTTCGTCTTCCGGTAGAAACTTGAGCGCCAACCACCTGAAAATGTAGTCCGTAATTGATTTCGCCATGCGAATTTCAGGATTATTGGTAAAGCCGGAAGGCTCAAATCTGGAGTGGCTGAACTTATTGATGAGTACGTTCAACGGTACACCGTATTGTAAAGCGAGAGAAATGGCGGTCGCAAAAGAATCCATCAAGCCGGAAACCACGGACCCTTCTTTTGCCATAACAATAAAGATTTCGCCCGGTGCGCCATCCTCATACATGCCTACAGTAATATACCCCTCATGACCGGCAATGCTGAATTTGTGAGTAATTGCCCGGCGTTCGTCAGGTAAACGTTTCCGTCTCGGTTCAGCAGCAACCGGCGCTTTGGCTTTTTTGTCTTCTAAGCCAGTATTTAATGGTTGGGAGCGTTTGCAGCCATCGCGGTAAATAGCAATCGCTTTCAATCCCATTTTCCAGGATTCGATGTAGGTTTGTGCAATATCTTCGGGAGTCACATCGTTCGGCATATTCACCGTTTTTGAAATAGCGCCGGAGAGGAAGGGCTGTGCAGCCGCCATCATTTTGACGTGTCCCATATAATGAATCGTTCTTTCTCCATTTGTAGGCTTAAATGAGCAGTCAAAAACCGGTAGATGATCCTTCTTTAATCCCGGGGCGCCTTCGATCGTGTCGTGCTCATCAATATATTTGATAATCGCGGCAATCTCTGCTTCCGTGTAATTGAGTTTTTTGAGGGCTTCTGGAATGGTGTTGTTGACGATTTTTATCATGCCGCCGCCCACAAGTTTTTTGTATTTAACCAGGGCCAAATCCGGTTCGATCCCGGTCGTATCACAATCCATCATAAAAGCGATGGTGCCGGTTGGCGCAAGAACAGTCACTTGTGAGTTTTTGTAGCCGTACTCGCTGCCCAGAGAGTAGGCGTCGTCCCAGACCTTTTTGGCCGACAGAAAAAGCTGGCTCGGTACAAGCTCCTTGCGAATGTTATCAACGTGCTCCCGATGCTGTTTAATAACGCGCAACATCGAAGTTCGATTCTTTTTGTATTTTGGGAAAGGACCAAGCTTGCTTGCAATAATCGCGGAAGTTTTGTAAGCTTGCCCGCACATTAAGGCGGTGATTGCCCCGGCATATCCGCGGCCCTCATCGCTGTCGTAGGGCAATCCAAGTGACATCAACAAGGCGCCAAGGTTGGCGTAACCGAGCCCGAGAGTGCGATAGTAGTGACTGTTCTTTTCGATGGCCGGAGTTGGGTAGCTTGCATTTCCCACGATAATTTCTTTGGCCAGAATCATAATACTGACGGTGTGCAAGAAAGATTCAATATCAAACTCGCCGTCTTCCTTGCGGAATTTCATCAGGTTGATGGAAGAGAGATTGCAGGCCGTATCATCCAAAAACATGTATTCGCTGCATGGGTTTGAGGCGTAAATTCTATCCGTATTCAAACAGGTATGCCAGTCATTTATTGTTGTATCGAATTGGATTCCCGGGTCGCCGGAAAGCCAGGCAGCTTCCGCGATCTGTTTCATTAAATCTTTGGCCTGGTGAGTCTCTGCGACATTGCCGGAATTAATTTCTTTGGTTTGCCATTTTTTGTCGCCAACCAGGGCTTTCATGTATTCATCGCTGACTCGAACACTGTGGTTTGCGTTTTGGAAAAAGACACTCGTGTAAGCTTCTCCATCGATGGCGCTGTCATATCCGGAATCAATCAAAGCCCAGGCCTTCTTTTCCTCTTCGGTTTTACAGTTGATGAACTCAACGATGTCCGGATGGTCGATATTCAGAATGACCATTTTCGCCGCACGTCGTGTTTTACCGCCGGACTTGATGACCCCGGCAAAGGCGTCGAAGCCCTTCATGAAAGAGACCGGTCCGGAAGCCGTTCCACCACCGGAGAGTTTTTCTTTTGAAGAACGAATGGCAGATAGGTTTGAACCGGCTCCGGAGCCCCATTTAAAAAGCATGCCCTCGGTTTTCGCCAAATCAAGGATAGAGGTCATGCTGTCTTTGACGGAATTTATAAAACAGGCGGAACATTGAGGTTTTTCTTCTACACCGCAATTAAACCAGACCGGGCTGTTAAAAGTAGCCTTTTGATTAATGAGAATGTGGGTTAGTTCATGATAAAAAGTTGTGGCGTCTTCTTCATTTGCAAAATAACCGTCTGCTCTTCCCCAGTCGGATAGGGTTTCGGATACCCGGTTAATGAGGTGCCTCACGCTGTTTTCACGTTCAGGGGTTCCAAGTTTGCCATTGAAATATTTTGAAGCGACCACATTGAGCGCAGTCTGTGACCAGAAGGAAGGCGTCTCGATGTTTTTCTGCTCAAAAATAATTTCGCCTTTTTCGTTGGTGATTTTCGCTGAGCGCTTCTCCCATTTTATAGCATCGAATGGACTTTTGTCGGGCTGGGTGTAGTAGTTTGCAATAGTTAGGCCTTTGCCGTCAGAACCGCTTCCCGAAACGGGTCCTGCTACATTCGATCTGTCCTTTTTAGGGGCTGAGAATCCTGAAGCCATTTTGGTTCCCTCCTCAGGGTTTATTGGATAAAATTTGGTTTCTCTGGGTGTGTTTTACTTCGTGTGGAGTTAAAGATATAATAATTGATCTAAAAGTCAAGGAAAAAATACAAAATATAGTATTTTTTATTGGAAGACACACAATAGATAGTATGTTTACAAGATTGATGCATTCTAAAAAAATGTTGACTTGGAGTCAAAATAGTAGTATATTAATTTTCAAAATTAAGAGTTGTTAACTCAATAGAAAATAAGATTTTTCAATTAATATCTGACCAATCCTTCGACTCCGCTCAGGATGAAGCCAGATAACTTCATGGTGAGCGGAGTCGAACCATGATTGCAATGAACAGTGACCGACGAAGAGCTGATAAAGAAAACACTCAAGCTGGCAGAAAAAGGGCGCGGCAAAGTTAGCCCAAATCCGTTGGTCGGTGCGGTCATTACAAAAAATGATGAGATAATCGCCGAAGGCTTTCACAAGCAGTTTGGAGCCGTGCATGCCGAAGTAGCGGCGTTTAATTCCGCCCGAAAAGATGTCTTCGGCGGAACATTATATGTAAACTTAGAACCATGCAGTCACTTTGGAAAGCAACCGCCGTGTGTTGACAGAATCAAGAATTCCGGGATTGTAAGAGTGGTGGTTGGCACGACGGATCCGAATCCACTTGTCAACGGTAAGGGCATTGCGATTCTCAGAAAGGCGGGCCTGGAAGTCATGGTTGGGATTTTGGAAAAAGC
>CALZIH010000198.1 GCA_945787305.1 uncultured Desulfobulbaceae bacterium
ACAGATGGCTACTGGTAAAATGAAAAAAATCAGATATGCCGTTGTGCAATTTTGTCAAACATCTGTATCAGGCCTGCGCAAAGGGAGTAAATTGATTGTATATGCAGGTTGACTGCGCAGCAGGCATCAAAGAAAATGGTCAACTTGGAGTCCAAGTCTTCTTCCGGTGCCTGGTAACAGATGAGGAGCGGGACGTGCGGCAGAGGGTAGAGGGTCAATGCGATGTCGGCTTCAAAGGCTTCGGTCTCTTTTCCCATGAACAGGTCGATAATATCACTCAGCAGGGTCGGGTGGTCATCGGCAAGTTGTCTCAAAGGCCGTTCGCAGCGGCTGGTAAACAGTCCCTGCCAGTCCAGGCCACCCTGGAGTTCACGAAAGGTTATCCAGGTGCCGGTGATTTCCTGGTGGGTTGGGTTGGTCGCATAGGCGAGCAGGGGAGCGGTGACCCAGGGAATGATATGGCACTCTGAGCGTATCTTACCCTGTCTGTCGATGGTAAAATCCTTACCCAGAGCGTTTATAATCAGCTCGTCATTCCGGTGGGTCGCGCCAATAATCGGAGCGATTTCTTCAAAATCAATGGATCGAATTTTCTCCTGCAGCTGGTTAAGAAATTCCACCTGATCAGGCTCAATTTTTGAACGAGGCTGCAGGCCGGTGGACAGTTGTTCCAATTGTTCTTTGATGAGAAAAGGACAATCCGTCAGTTTTTTATCACCCGATACCACTGCAGCGGCAAAGGCCAGGCAGGAGGGAAGTAAACATCTGCCGCAGTTGGTCTTTGGCAGATGTTTATAGAGTTCCAGAGGGTTGAGAGGCTTATTCGACATGGACAAGAAAGCACTTCTCAGTTAATCGCAGGCGCCGATACGTTTTCCCTGCCAGCTGGTATTCATCGTCATTGGACCGGCAGGCATATTCGGCATTTCAGGCATGTCCATTGTCATTTCAATGGAACCGGAGGCGGTGTCGCCCTTGGTCGTGAACTGTCCTTTACCTTTTGTGACCATCCCTTGTTGATTACATTCCATTTCAAAGCTCAGGCTGCTCCCTTTCATCTCTCTATTCACGATTTTACAGTTGCCGTTATCGACCAGGTCGGCCATGGGATCTTTTTTGGCCTCTTCTTCGGTTACACACTGGTTCATGGTGGTGACTTGGGGTTGCGGCATCATGGGCATGGTCATGGTGGTGGTAAATTCCCATTTGCCGGGATTCATGTTAAAGTTTTCGGCCATGCTGCTTACAGGAAGCAATAGACAGGTGCATGTGCAAGCGGTTATAATCTTTTTTCTCATGTTTCTCCTCTCCAGGTGGTTGTAATGAACAGCTGCGAAATTGAGCGGAGTGTAGCAAAACCGCATTGTAACTGCCAACAAAAATTGGATTTTTATGCATAAACTCATTACCGCTGCCGGCAAGCTGATGGGCTTGTCTGGGGAACAATGGGCTCCGGAGCGTGTCGTTGTGCAAACGGTTAATCCGGACGGATCTCAGCGATTGTTTTACCGCCTGATCGGGCCGGGTGATCGGCGAATACTGGTCATTCAACCACCTGAGAATGATGAGGCCGGGCGTCAGGAAGCGCGGGCAGCCTGGAATATAGGCAGTCATCTCTATGATTGTGGGGTGCCGGTGCCTAAGGTCTACGGCTTTGAGGAGGAATCCGGCAGCTTGTTTGTGGAAGATCTTGGAGAGCAGCGTTTGCATGATCTGCTCCAGGATGCTCCGGATGCCGAACGCTTAGCATGGTATCAGCAGGTGACCGCTGAACTTGTTCGTATGCAGATTCAAGGTGTCCAGAGGTTTTCACCAACCTGGTGCTGGGATACTCCCCGTTATGATCAGAAGCTCATGCTGGAGCGGGAGTCCGGATATTTTCTACAGGCCCTGTGCAGGGAGTATCTCAACTTGTCTTTTGACTTTGACAGGGTAGAAAGCGAATGCCGACTTCTTGCCAGGCGGGCGAGCAGTGCACCAGCCGATTTCTTCCTCCATCGTGATTTTCAGAGTCGAAACATCATGATCAAGGAGGGAAAGGTCCGGATCATCGACTTTCAGGGAGGTCGACTCGGGCCGCTTGCCTACGATCTGGCCTCACTGCTCATCGATCCCTATATGGGGTTGTCAGATAGCCTGCAGCAGGATATACGGCGGACGTATTTTTCCCAGCTTAATGCGTTAATTACTTATGATCACAGCCGGTTCGAACAGGAGTACCATGTGCTTGCGTTGCAGCGTAATATGCAGATTCTCGGGGCCTTTGCCTTTTTAAGTCAGCAGCGAAAGAAACCGTTTTTTTTCTGTTTTATTGAACCTGCCTTGCGTTCACTCAATTCCCTGCTTGCTAATCCGGAATCGGCAGATTATGCTGCTCTTCGCGAAATCACTTCCCAGAGCCTTGCTGCAATCAAACACTTGTCTCGAGAATAGTTCGGGGCAACGCGAAGTTAAAGGTTATCCACCACTTCTTGTAGCACAACCACTGCAAGCTGGAAACTTCTAACCTGTAATTTTGAATCCCTCATAGAGAGCATCATGGCTGGACCGAATAATTGGTATATAGCCGCAACAATAATTGAAAAGGCCAGGCAACCATTTCTCTGGTACCTGGATTTTCGGATAAAAACATGACCACTCTATCTTCCACCCTGGTGGCGCTCATCGGTCGACCCAATGTCGGCAAATCTACCCTGTTCAATCGCATGACCAGACGACGTGACGCCTTGGTCGATCCTACGCCAGGGGTGACGCGGGACCGGCATTATGCAAGGGTCAGCTATGAGGAACATCCCTTTACCCTGATCGACACCGGCGGCATTGATGATGAAGACGATACCATTACCAACCACATCCGTAACCAGGCCCTGCGGGCAGTTGACGAGGCGGACATTATTCTGTTTCTCATGGATGGCCGTCAGGGCTTGACACCGAGTGATCAGGAAATTGCCGATATCCTCAGGCGTACGGAGAAAAAGGTTTTTTTCATTGTCAACAAGATTGACAGTCCGCAACTGGAGATTGAGCTGCTCTCTCCCTTTTACGAGTTAGGGGTGGATACGCTCTGGCCGCTGTCCGGTGATCATGGCTATGGTTTTCAAACTTTGATGGAGGGACTGACCAAGGACCGTGAGCAGGCCGATGTCAGCGATGAACTACCGGAAGGAACCATGCGACTGGCTTTTCTTGGCCGGCCAAATGTCGGTAAATCCTCCATGGTGAATGCCATCATCGGTCAGGAACGGATGGTGGTGTCCGATATTTCCGGCACGACCAGGGATTCGGTGGATACCTTGCTCAGTCAAGGTAAATACAACTACCTCCTTATTGATACGGCCGGTATTCGGCGCAAGGGAAAGACAAAGGATAAGCTGGAAAAGTTTTCTATCCTCAAGGCGCTTAAGGCCATGGGGCGTTGTGATATTGCCGTTGTCCTCATTGACGCGGAAGAGGGCATTACCGAACAGGACACCAAGGTTATCGGTTATACCCAGGAACAGGGCAGGGCGTTAATTATTCTCATCAATAAGTGGGATCTGATCGAGGGTGATAAGAAACGGCAGGACTGGCTGATGGAAGAAGTCAGACTGGCAACGAATTTTATACCCTTTGCCCCGGTGCTCAGGGTTTCTGCCAAGACCGGTTACGGGATTAAGCGTGTTTTTCCGCAGATTGGGAAGGTCTATCGACAGTTTCATGAACGTTTTCCGACAAGCAGTTTGAACCGTCTACTCGAGGCTGCGGTTGCCCATCACGAACCGCCCATGCATAGAGGAAGAAGGTTAAAGCTTTATTATACCGCCCAGATAGGTACGGCACCACCTTCTTTTGCCGTGATTGCCAATGCACCCAAAGGGATTCATTTCTCCTATCAGCGGTACCTGAAAAATCGTTTTCGCGAAGGCTTGGGCCTGGATCTGGTCCCGGTTCGTCTGGTATTCAAGGAGCGGAGCGGTAGGAAACAAAAATAGCGTTTGGTTGGGGAAATGTACAAAAGACAGAGCGTCGGATTCAGGCGAGAAGCCGTTTATTGTACGTGTCCATTCTCTTCGTCAGCAGACGCCGTTCATTGCCGGTTAGTTCCCTTTCGTCTGCAACAATATCCATATAATACCCGGTGAGGCCGGAGTAGGAACTGGTCGGGTGAATAGTCAGCCAGTGTTCGGCGTTTTCGTCGGCAAAGGCCCGTTCGACAATTTCAACTATGATGTCATCGTTGTCCTGCCGAGCCCACTCTATGATCCGTTCAAAAAGATCTGCTTCCTTGGCTTTACGGTATACCGCCCGTTTGATCATGAAATCAGCACCTTGCATAGATAGCTCTCCTCCACGCTTTTTTCTGATAGATATATGGTACTTAATTTTATTACAATATTTATAACATGGAGATTCTGTTCAGCCAATGAATTCCTTAGGCCCTTAGGAAAAGTAGAGCAACGCAATACAATGAAGGGTTTGGCTTGCTTCTGTCTTTCCATGGGAGCCCTTTTTCCCGCAGCGCCATGGGCAATCGCTCATCGTTTTAATGTCCACAATGCTGTATCTGAAAAGAAGAGGAGGTAATGTGTTGTGTTTACCTTCTTTTGAAGGGGTAGAGTATGCTATAGTAAAAAAATATTGAACGTTGTGCTTCGTCACCGACGAACATTGCCTTGGACGCCCATGGGACATTGGGAGTTGGAAATTGTAACTTTGAAGGAGGAAGGCCATGTTTTGGGGTAAGTTTTCTATCTTCGTGATAATAACCTGCTGTTTTTGTCTTAATATTTTTGACCAGGCAATGGTTGAGGCGGCATCGTTTTGCAATGTTCGGTTTGTGGAGTCTGATGAGTTCGAGTCGGATTTACAAGGCGACAAGCAAGATGATCTCAACCCTCTTCTTCAGACCGATGGAAAAGGTGTGTGGGTTTCTACATGGCTGCACCAAATCAAACCGGCTAACCCGCTCAGTCGAGCAATGTCCTATATCGTGGTAAAAAGATCGGGCGATAACGGCGTGACCTGGCAGGAAAGCAGGTGGATCAGTTGCGGCGCTGAAGCTTGTTATAACTATGCCGGTCCTCCCCGTATGGCAACAGATGGTAAGGGAACATGGATAGTTTCATGGACTGATAAATACAGTGGGGCTACGGCTATGGGGGATATCATCTACTCTCGTTCCTCTGACAACGGTCAGACCTGGAGTGCTCCCAAGAGGATGAATTCTTTCCCGGCCCAGGCTTCGGTACAGAACTCTGTTGATGCCATTGTCTTTGGCCAAGATGCATGGATCGTCAGTGGCATTGATTTTGATGGCGGAGATGAATCCGTTTATTATTACCGTTCACTGGATAGTGGATTGACCTGGAGCGGCCCGATCTTTATCGATGCGTCCTGGCAGAACAGCAAATTTGGTGTCAAATTGGCAACGGATCATAACGGAACTGTGCTTGCAGCCTGGACCAGTGGCGATACTTTTAATGCGTTTGGCGTAAATAAGATCATGACCAGCACTTCAATTGATGATGGTCAAAGCTGGAGTGCTCCAACAGCCCAGGGATTTGAGCAAGAGGCCGGTGCCTATATTGGTGATCTCATGTACAGCCCTGTTTCCGGGAATTGGGTTCTGGTCTGGAGTTCGGACATGAACCTGGATAATCCGAGCGGCGGAGCTGTTGCGGAAAATATTGTTTACAGCTATTCGCAGGATAAGGGCAA
>CALZIH010000199.1 GCA_945787305.1 uncultured Desulfobulbaceae bacterium
TTTTAAAATTTAAGATTAACAGATAAAATGTTCAGAGGGTACATCACTATTGGGCTACCTTGGAAAATTGTATTTTCGTCCCATCTCGGCGTTTTGCTCAAGATTTTATCCTGGGAATATCCTGCCTGTGGTAAAATTATTCGCATGCCTCGGAGTCTTCGCTTACCTTCCAACGAAAATCCTAATTTTTCAAGGCACCCACTAATTTGTTTTGATTGAGTATACCATGGCTAGCATACTTGTTATTGAGGACGACCCAATGCTCAGGAGAATGATTCGCGCCCAGGCAGAGCGCGAAGGTCATCAGGTGTTTGAGGGGTCCAACGGTGCTCTGGGCGTCAAAGTTTTTGAGGAGCGGCCTATTGATCTTGTGATTACCGACATTTTCATGCCTGTACAGGAAGGGATCGAAACCATTATTGAGCTGCGCCGCAAATCACAGGACGTCAAGATTATCGCCATCTCAGGGGGCGGAAGACTCCAATCGGTGGATTATCTTGAACTTGCAGGAAAAGTAGGCGCAGATCGTATTTTGAAGAAACCCATCAGTCGTGAGACCTTGCAGCAGACTATCAACGAATTACTCCAGTGAGACTTCTCTCAACATTCTTAATATCCCATATCAGGGCGGCGTACTCAGATGGCCTTCTCGCCTGCTGAATCACAGTAGAGCCTAAAACGCAAGAGTTGCCCGTGTTTGCTTGAATATTCCTTGATCTCCAATTCGCTCTTATGTAACGTATATTATATTACTTAAAATTTAGATATATTTGGTAATGGTAGTTGTGATATGTTTGGCGGCCTGTTGACGTAATGTAATTGAGTCAGGACCTCGCTGAAGGCGGCGAAATGCAACAAGCGGATCCTGTTTTACCTGGATCACTCAGGTCTTTCGCCACCCGGCATCTCTGTTTGAAAATGATCACATTTCACCGATAGGAGGCATCATTGTGCCTAGTGAAAAGATATCCATTGTCGTGGTTGACGATCATCCTGTTATATTGCATGGAGTTAAATCCATTCTTGAGAGATGCGGAGACATGAAAGTCATTGGCGAGGCCGATGACGGCAGGGCAGGACTTGATATGATTGCTTCAATGCAACCTGATGTAGCGATTCTTGACGTTGCTTTGGGTGAACTCAGCGGCATTGATCTCATTCCGCAGGTTAACCGTAAAACGGTTCTGGTTATTTATTCTGCTCATGATAACATGGATTATATCCAGCAGGCTTTTCAAAGCGGTGCCAAGGGGTATGTCCTGAAAGTTGATCCCATGCAAGAACTTGCCGCCGCAATTCGCGAGGTGCATGCAGGAAGAATTTATCTCAGTAGTTCCATTGCACCGGGAGATTTTGATAAGCTGTTGAAGAACCAATGATCCCCGAAGTATCTTTTTTGTCCATCCATATACATCGCCCCACTCTCGCCATGAAAGGTGAATGATCAAAAGTCGGCCATTATCGCACGGATGAGCTCATTGGGCCTTTTTGTTGTAAAGTCCTTTTCTCAGTTCTCTGTTTTCCCCAACGGAGTGAGTCGGAGCAGGCGTCCACCTTGTCTATCCTCCAGGACCCATATCGCCCCGTCCGGCCCTTGCTCAACCTCTCGTATCCGTTTGCCCATTGCAAAACGTTCGACCTCCTCAGCCTGGTCACCTGTAACCCTGATTCGCACCAATGACTTTGATTTGAGTCCTCCAAGAAAGATATTACCCTGCCAGTTTGGAAAGAGAGTGCCGCTATAGATGATCATTCCTGAAGGTGCTACAGTCGGAACCCAATATAGCTCGGGTGTATTGAATTCAGGGCGGGTATCATGGTCGGGAATGGGAACGCCGGAATACTGGTCTCCCCAGGATACAATGGGCCAGCCGTAATTATCTCCACCAAGGGTCAGGTTGAGTTCATCACCGTGCCGGGGGCCCATTTCGTGGGTCCACAATCGTCCCCGGCTGTCAAAGGCAATGCCCAGCATGTTGCGATGCCCGAGTGACCAGAAGGTTTTTGCTAGCTCTCCCTTGTCCTGAAACGGATTGTCAGCAGGGACTGTACCATCATCTTTTAGCCTGATGACTTTACCAAGGTTTTGGGTCCAGCTCTGGGCAGGTTCCTGTTTCTGTCGTTCGCCGGAAGTAATAAATAGGTACCCATCCGGGCTGAATGCCAATCGGTGCGAATAATGGCCGTTACCTGATACCTTTGGTTGTTGTCGCCAGATGATTGTAAGGTTTTCCAGTTTCGGGCTACCAGATCCGGGATTAAATAGGGCGCGAGCAACAACTGCTCCTCTCCTTCCAATCCAATCCTGCTCGGCGTAGGACAAGTAGACCCAGCGATTGTTCTTGAACTCCGGGTGGAGAATTATATCACCCAGGCCGCCCTGGCCGCCATATGCAACTTTGGGCACGCCTCTGACAGGCAATCTGGAACCGTCTTGCAAGCGGACCAGGAGTAACGTACCAGTTTTTTCAGTAACCAGGAGATCCTCGTTCGGCAGAAAGGTCATGGCCCAGGGTTCATTAAATGCTCCAAAACTCTCGGCCATAAGCCTTGATCCACTATTACCGACGATTGTATCGCCAGCTGCTTTTGCATGAGAGCCGGAAATATGTAGGAACAGCATAAGGGCCAGATACATCGTTATGTGTCTAGGCTGCATAATTTACTCCATTCCGTTAATCTGAGGTAGCTGCAGTAAACAGGCTGATTTTTTTGCTGCCTAACCCAGTTTTCTGTTCCATTTCTGCCCAAAACCCTTTATCAAGAAAGTCCACTCAGGTACCACTTGCTGCGGTGTGAAGAACTACATCCGTCCAGGACCGCGGAGTTGGTTGCTACGGCTTAACCCAAAAAAAACATAAGTGGTTCCCACGACACAGGCTGGATGGGAAACTAAGGCTGCATCTTTTCCGGGTAGAAAACAAAACGCTCAGGTTCAATATCTCCAGCTTCTTTAGGCTTGTTCATTCTGCCCCGCTTCATACTTCTTTGCCTGTTCCACTATTTTTTCTGCCAGATTAACAAAGATTACATTATGAATCGGCAGGGTACTGTACCAATACATTCTGCCCAAAAGACCGTGGGGATAGAAGTGAGCGGTCTGGGTTAAGACGTTACTTTGGATGTCAAACTCCAACCATGCTTTACCCGGTACTTTCATCTGTGCCACTAATAATAAGCGTTTGTTTTTTTTGATATCCATTACTTTCCAAAAGTCCAGAGCATCGCCGACGCGAAGGTTGAGGTTTTCCCTTCTGCCCCGGTTCAGACCATAACCGCCTATTAATTTGTCTATCAGACCTCGCAGTTTCCAGAGAATATCATAGGTGTACCATCCGGTCTGCCCGCCAAGGGTGCAGGCTGATTGAAAAACAGCAGCCGCACTGAGCCCATTCAGGTCAATGGTTCGAATATCTCTGAGTATGGCCCGGTGTATATCGTCTTGTCCTTTGATGTCGCAAGCGCTGCTGCCACTTGAATCACACCAGCGGCTCAGTACCTGGTCGTGTTCTATTTCTTTGAGTGCACGGCCTACGGCTTGTTCATAAGGTTCCGGTTGTATGTCGGGAAAATAGAGCTGGGCGTTTTGATTGAGTACAAGCGTTTCCGACTTCATCCCTTCAACCAGGGCTTGCGCCAGTTTAAATGGAATTGGAGTTATAAGAATAAGCCAATAAGAAGAGAGTTTAGGCGAAAGGACCGGGACCGGAATGATGTGTCGTTTGAGGCCCATGACCTCGGCTGCTGCAAGCAGCATCTCCCTGAAACTCATGGCGGCCGAGCCTATGTCAACCAAGAGGTTTTTACTCGTTTCTTCCAGGGTTATTGATTTTTCCAGGTAATTGACAACGTCCTCAACCCCTATTGGTTGGCTCTTGGTATTAACCCAGCGGGGAGTGATCATGGACGGTAATTTTTGTACTAAGTTATTTATAATTTCAAAGCTCGCGCTGCCTGCGCCGATAATTGCCCCTGCCCTAAACCAGATGGTTTGGATTTTTTCGGGATATTGCGAAAGAATCTCACCGGTTTCCATTCTGCTGAGAAGATGGGTGCTCGCTGTTTCCTTGACCCCGAGACCACCAAGATAGATGATACGCTTGACCTTGGCCTCAATACAGGCATCGCGAAAATTCTCTGCACTCTTCCGGTCCAGATCTTCGAAGTTTTCTTCCGATCCCATTGAATGAATCAGGTAAAAGGCGGTATCTACTCCCTCCAGTGCTTTGGCCAGCACTTCAACGTTAAAGGTGTCACCCTCAAACACCTCCACCTTGTCCAGTACCTCGGGGCGAACCTTGTTTCTATTTCTAACCAGCAAACGCAGGCGTAAGTCTTTTCGACCCAAGAGACGATCCTTGAGTCTTCTACCAATATAGCCGGTTGCTCCTGTAAGGAGTATATTGTGCAAGTTTTTATCAGGCATGGTTGCGAAGTTTCAATTCAATGGGGTGGGGGTGAAGATACATTTGCGCTGCCAGGTATTCCTGACCGTATTTTCGTACATAGTGATTAAACAGGGTAATTGGCACAATGAGTGGAATCAGTGCTTTGCCGTATTGTTCTATCACTTCCAGCATCTCCTTTTTTTCGTCTGCCGACAGGACCTTTTTAAAATAGCCGAGCATGTGGTGGAGAACGTTAACATGTTTTTTTATAGTGCATTTTCGTCGAAGAGCCTCGGTGAGAATTTGCAGGTATTCCAAAAAGAGTTCTTCTACGGGTTTTTCTTTTCCATGGGCGACAAGAGGGCCGAGACGGCGATAGTGTTCGACACTGTGAGCCATGATAAGTAGTTTATGCTGGCTATGGAAGGCAACCAGGCCGCCTAGGGTTTTGTTGTTGTCTATGAGGTCACGCCATCGTTTGTACACAAAAATTCGTTCGATATAATTTTCCCGCAGCGGGATGTCATGTAGTCTGCCGTCTTCCTCGACCGGCAGTAAAGGGAAATGTTCCATAAACGCCCGCGCAAACATTCCCACGCCTTTGTTGGAGGGAATATTCCCTTCCCCATACACCTTCACTCGTTCCATGCCGCTGCTGGGCGACTTGCTTTTGAAAATGAAGCCATGCAGATCATCTGACTCAAGTTGTTTGACTCTCTCGGCAGCCCAATTCTGCATCTTTTCCGTATGATCGATTTTGGTTCTAATGGTAAGGAGGCGAGGTTTTTCGGGCTCACCGACCAGGCGCATGGCCTCGCGCGGTACCGGTAGACCGCATTCGACCTCGGGGCAGACAGGGACGAATTCAAAGAATTGGCCAAGAGTGCCGGTAATATACCGGTCATGCTGGTGACCGCCGTCATAACGCACCTGATTCCCAAGGAGGCAAGAACTGACACCTATTTTGATAGGGTCGTACTGCGATTCTTTTTTTCTCATGATGGCATATCCTCTTGTCCTGGTACAATAGCCATATGGTGGTGGGCTATAGACTTTACCTGTTGATGCGTGTTGGATATTATATATGATGCATTGAGATTTCTTATTGGTGAGCAGTATAAGTAAAAGGAAAATAAGTTACAAACTATTACAGCTTTTTTTGTCTAAGCGCCCTTCGTTGTCTAGCGTTAACGAACCAGCAAGTTTCAGGTCGTCCACTGTCAACTTACTGGCATTACCTGATATGATGGTAACGTGTGAATTGTGATGGAATCGTAAAAAGTCAAAAACGCAAATTGCACAGTA
>CALZIH010000200.1:0-9004 GCA_945787305.1 uncultured Desulfobulbaceae bacterium
AGCTGAACGACGAGTAACGTGGGACAACCATAAGACGATACTATGCAGGACTGTGCAATTCAGGCCCGTCCCAACACAGAAAAACAGGTATTCTTCTTGCTTGATTAATAAGAAATCTTTTTATTCACCGAACCGGGAGAACCAGTATGGATGTTAGCCTGAACACACTGGCAGCACAAGAGATATCATTGAACAAGGCCCAGGTCGGAGGAGATATCCTCCAGAAAACCATGGAAAAATCTGAAGAAGCAAGAACCAATAATCAAAGCGTGGAACGGCCTGAAACCAGTCGGGTTACCAAAGGCGAGAGCAGAATCATCGACACCTACGTCTAAGCCTTATGGATTTTTCAGGCAACAATGAATGACCTTTCCGTAACAGGACAGACATTTTTGAACACTTCAAGGCGTATGCCAGGAGTCCAAATCAACCGAAGCGGCCGGTGATATAATCTTCTGTTAACCGGTGACGGGGATTGGTAAAAATTCGATCGGTACTTCCCACCTCAATCAAATCTCCAAGATGAAAATAGGCCGTACGCTGGGAGACGCGAGCGGCCTGCTGCATATTATGGGTCACAATGACAATGGTGTATTGTTCCTGCAGTTCGGCAATCAGGTCCTCGACAGTGGCGGTTGCAATGGGATCAAGGGCTGAACAGGGTTCATCCATGAGAATGACTTCCGGCCGCACCGCAATGGCGCGGGCAATACAGAGTCGCTGCTGCTGGCCACCGGACAGTCCGGTACCCGGCTGATCGAGACGATCATTGACCTCCTTCCACAGACCTGCTTTTTTCAAGGAACTTTCCACCACCTCATCGAGTTCCGCCCTATTCGTGGCCAGACCATGAATCCTCGGTCCGTAGGCAACATTATCATAAATGGATTTGGGAAAGGGATTGGGTTTTTGAAACACCATGCCCACCTGAGCCCGCAACGGAACAACATCCACGTTTTTATCATATATATCCAGCTCATCCAGCAATATGCGCCCGGTTACACGGCAGGTATCAACGGTATCATTCATCCGGTTCAGGCAACGAAGAAAGGTGGACTTGCCGCAACCGGAAGGACCGATCATGGCAAGCACCTCATTTCGACCGACATCAATGGAGACATTGTTAATGGCATGTTTATCGCCATAGTATACATTAACATCCCGGCAGGTCATGCGGGCGTTGTCAACGAACTGCTCACCGACCGTCAGCCGATTTTCCCGTTCAACCTTTCCCTTCTTGCGGACGTTTTCTTTTGGCATACTCTCTCTGGTCAACAATGGAGCTTCAGCAACATTCAATGTCGCGGTCATCGATTCCATAAAAGGTTCCTCGGATGCCGGAGTTCGGAGTACCCCGGCATCTGTTGTATTATACTGTCTTACTTGGTCATAACAAGCGGTTTCAAATTCTTTGCATCGGCAGCAAACTGATTTCGCTCTTCGGTGGGCATGGGGATAAGCCCTTTGTCGGAGAGATATCCTTCCTCGCCCCAGGCCTTTTCGCTGGAGAACTCTTCCAGGAATTCACTCATGCCGGGAACAACACCGACATGGGCATTTTTCACATAAAAATAAAGCGAGCGGGAAACGGGATATTTACCGGCGGCAATATTCTCGAAGGTCGGCGCCTCGCCACCAACCATTGAACCGTGAATCTTGTCGGCATTCTGATCGAGGAAACTGAAGCCAAAGATACCAAATGCCTTTGGATTGGCCTCAAGTTTCTGCACGATCAGGTTATCGTTTTCGCCGGCCTCTATATAGGCGCCGTCTTCACGAACAGTATGGCAAACGGCCTTGAACTGTTTTTTGTCTGTTTTCTTCATCGCCTTGATCCAATCGATCTTCTTGCAACCACCTTCCATGGCCAGTTCGACAAAGGCATCACGGGTGCCCGAAGTGGGCGGAGGACCGAGTACCTCTATTTTGGTGCCAGGCAGTGAAGCGTTGACTTCTTTCCAGGTTGTATAGGGGTTGGCAACAAGTTTCTCACCACCTTTTGGGTCAGGCACATCTTTAGCCAGAGCAAGAAAAATATCTTTCTTGGTCAGGTTAACCTGTGCAGTAGCCTTGGAGTTGGCAAGGACAATGCCGTCATACCCAATTTTTACTTCGGTGACATTTGCAACACCATTCTGCTGACATTTTTCGTATTCAGAAAATTTTATCCGCCTGGAGGAATTGGTCATATCCGGGGTATTTATTCCTGAGCCCGCACAGAACAACTTCATGCCGCCACCGGAGCCCGTGGATTCGATTTTCGGGGTTTTATAGCGCGTAGTCTTTCCGAACTGCTCGGCTACGGTGGTTGCAAACGGATAGACCGTTGATGATCCGACAATCGAGATATAATCACGACCAGAGGCTGCAAACGTACTTGTACCACCTGAAGCCATAAGCATTGAGGCCACCGCAAGTGTTACTCCTTTCTTCCACATTGTTTTTCTCCTTATTGATGAATATCTATTGGGACACAACACATTTACGGCGTTTAATGTACTTGTCGATTGTTAGCATTCCGTTAGGGGCTTATTACAAGAAGGTTAAACGTGATGGCCTCGTATAAAGTCCAAAACGCCTCTTGCACTATACGGAAATACAATGAGTTATAACCTTTCCGCCGTCGTTGCCGCGGCTTTTTTCCAACACCGACAGATTTCCCGATTACCAGCGACGCTCAAACTTCCTGCGCAGCAAAACAGCGGCCGCATTCATGGAAATAAGAAAGGCCAACAGGACCATAATTGCGGCGGAAGTCCGCTCGACAAAGGCCCGTTCCGGCGAATCAGCCCAAAGATAAATCTGCACGGGTAACACGGTCGACGGATCAGTCAACGCATTGGGAACATCAACAATAAAGGCAACCATGCCGATCATCAGCAAAGGCGCCGTCTCACCTAATGCCTGGGCCATACCGATAATTGTACCGGTCATCATGCCTGGCATGGCCAAGGGCAGAATATGATGGGTAATGGCCTGCATTTTAGAGGCTCCCACTCCAAGAGCGGCCTCGCGAATAGAGGGCGGCACCGATTTCAATGAAGCCCGGGAGGAAATGATAATCGTCGGCAGGGTCATGAGCGTCAACACCAGGCCGCCAACCAGGGGAGCAGACCTGGGCATACCGAAAAAATTGAGAAATACTGCCAGCCCCAACAAACCAAAAACTATGGATGGAACGGCTGCCAGGTTATTGATGTTGACCTCAATAATATCAGTCCATCTATTGCGGGGAGCAAACTCTTCAAGATAGACAGCCGTGGCCACCCCAATGGGAAAAGCAAGCGCCAGGGTAACGGCAAGGGTAAAAAAAGAGCCGACGACGGCGCCACGAATACCTGCAAGTTCCGGCCGGCGGCAATCAACCGGTCAACCCATTCAATCTGGTTATCCTTCAGGCGTCGGTCATCTTCCGGTACATCCCTTGGAATGTAGCCTTTAAGTAACATATCCACCTCATCATCGGCCGGCAGCCATATTTTTTGGCTGGTACCGATCAGGCCGCTATCCTTCATCACCATATCTTGCAGCATAAAGGCTGCACCGCTACTTGCCAGCCGGTAGAGCTTGCGTTTATCCCGACGTCCCTGGACCTCAGGGAACAGGTCACGGAGGCTATCTTTTACCAGGGCCCCGTAATCTGCCCGGGCAAGGTTATCAACATCAAACCGGGCCTTATCAAAATGGATATCAAGCATAATTTCAGTCTGTTGAAATGCCGACCAGCCATTGCCAATGATGGAGAAAAAGAGAAGGCCGAGAAAACAGATACTGGTGAGAATTGCACCAAGCCCAAACAAGCGAAACCAACGTTCCCGCCGATATCTCCTGGCCAGGCCCCTGTTGACCAGGTCCATGGTTGTTTCTTTTTTTTCTAGCCGCATATTTCTCCCTCGCCCTTTCTCGTCTCTGCTTCTTTCTCGATAATCCCTGTTTTATTCATACTCTTCCCTGTATCTTCGCACCACATACAGGGCGATAACATTTAAAATCAGGGTCACAACAAACAGCAGCAGGCCCAGGGCAAATGCGGCTAGCGTTTTTGGGCTGTCAAACTCCTGGTCACCAACCAGCAGGGTGACAATCTGTACCGTCACCGTTGTCACGGCCTGGAGAGGATTGGCCGTCAAGTTGGCTGATAATCCGGCCGCCATGACCACAATCATGGTCTCGCCGATTGCCCTGGAGGCGGCAAGCAGTATTCCGCCGACAATACCCGGCAGGGCAGCGGGAATGATGACGTTGACAATCGTTTCACTCTTTGTTGCCCCCAACCCGTACGAACCATCACGCATGGCCTGAGGTACGGCATTGATAACATCATCGGAAAGAGAAGAGACAAAGGGAATAATCATAATTCCCATGACAAGGCCGGCAGCAAGCGCACTCTCGGAAGAAACATCCAGCCCAAGCAAACCACCGCTATCACGGATGAACGGGGCGACCACCAGGGCGGCAAAAAAACCATATACCACTGTCGGGACACCGGCGAGAATCTCCATAATCGGCTTGGCCCAGGCCCTGACCCGTGCTCCGGCATATTCGGAAAGATAAATCGCCGACATGAGACCAATCGGTACGGCCACGGCAAGGGCAATACCTGAAATCATGAACGTTCCCGCCATGACCGGAATTGCGCCAAAACTTCCGGAGCTGCCTGCCTGATCAGCGCGCATGGCCATTTGCGGGCTCCACTTCATACCAAAAAGAAAATCCGTAATAGGCACCTGTTGAAAAAACCTAAGCGACTCAAAGAGCACCGAAAGGACAATACCGATGGTTGTAAAAATAGCAATGGTCGAACAGAGAATGAGGCCAACCCGGATAATGGTCTCCACATGATTACGAGCACGCATCTCCGGGCGAACTCGAATATAGACCAGGGTAGCGGACAACAAGGCGACGGCCAGCATAACGCACCCCAGAGCCATCAGGCTAACCTGTTCCATGGCAATGTATCGATCGGCAGCCTTTTGCAGGACAGGGTCGATATCCCTGGCCGCAACATGGCCGGCAACCAAATTGCGGAGATCATTGACCAACAGGTTTATCTGCTCATCCGGAACGTTTTGCATGGCATCCGGCAGCATATTAATGACCATGCCCGTCAACATGGAATCGGAAAAGGCCGTCCAAAAGACAAAAATCAACAGTGCCGGCAGGGCACACCAGAGTGCCGTCAGCATGCCGTAATATCCGGGCCTTGAGTGCAGCCTGCCGGTTCCGGCTTCAGGACCGGTCAGGGAAAAGGCCCTCCGTTTACCCTGCATATAGGCAACAGAGGCCAACAGCAAGAGGGTAAGAAGAAAAATGACGGGAGACATGCTAATCCCCATCTCCTCGAACTATCTCCCCTTCAACAAGGTAAATGACCTCTTCGGCTATATTGGTGGTTCTGTCGCCAACCCGTTCAAGATGCCTGGCAAGCAGGTACATGTTGACAAGACAGGACGCATGGCCGGGATCACTGTTCAGTTCCCGGATAACACTTTTATAGGCTTGGTTACGCAGGTAATCCACCTCTTCATCTTCAAGAAAAATCCGGCGGGCAAGATCGGCATCCTCTGTGACCAGTGCATCTAGACACATTTTGAGCATGCGCAACACCTTGGTTGCCATGGGCTGATAATCAATCGAGAAGTTCAAGGCCGAATCCTTGCTGATCGTCTGTACACGTTTGGATATATTGACGGCTATGTCAGCAATCCGCTCCAACTCGTTATTAATTTTGATGACAGCGACGAGTAGACGGAGATCCCTGGCAACCGGCTGGTGAAGCGCCAGAATTTTCAAGCACTCCTCCTCGACCTCGATTTCCATCTCATCGATCTCCCAATCGGAAGCGATGATTTTTTGCAGCAAGTCCTGATCCCTGTTCTGCATAGCCATACAGGCTTTCTGCATCCGGTCTTCGACCAGTGAGCCAAGAATCATGAATTTCTTCTTTAACTTCTCTATTTCCCTATGAAAGGTGAGTTGATGGACCAAAGCATTCTCCTCTGAATATACATTATTATGAAAGACTATTTACCCGGCCTTTTTTATGTTTTAATTCAGTTTATGTTAGGGTTTCGTTAAGAGGTCATTTTTACTTGCAAGCTGCGTATCGACTTGTAGGATCAAGGGAAGATCAAACGCTTCCCGGAACGTACAACTCTGTGTATACAGAGTGCTAACGCTTCAAGAGGAGACAGCAGGAGGAACCGTGTGGGTAAAGCCAGTATCCTTGTTGTAGAAGACGATACCGACATCCAGCAGCTTGTCAGCTACAACCTGATAAAATCGGGATTTAATGTCACCTGTGCCGATTCCGGCGAAGAAGCACTGCAGCTTTTAGAGCAGGAACAGGTCGATCTCATCCTCCTTGATCTGATGCTTCCCGGTAAGGACGGTATGGAGGTCTGCACCCTCATCCGTGAGAAGCTCGACGGCAGTACGCTGCCGATCATCATGCTGACGGCAAAAAGTGAAGAAGACGACATTGTTACCGGTCTTGCCTGCGGAGCGGATGACTACGTAACAAAGCCATTCAGTCCGCGGGTGCTCATAGCCCGAGTGCAGGCGATGCTGCGAAGAAAACATGAACGGGAACTTGCCGACCGGCAACCGGATGAAGAAACCATAGCAATTCATTCCATGGTCATTCATCGAGGACGGCACGAAGTCTTAGTAGCAGGACAACACGTTCACCTGACCACGACCGAATTTACCATTCTTGAGCAACTTGCCGGGCGCCCCGGCTGGGTTTTTACCCGGCAGCAGATCATCGACAGGATTCGAGGGTACGATTACCTCATCACACCGCGAGCCGTAGACGTACAGATTTTCGGCCTGCGTAAAAAACTGGGCGATGCCGGTGCCTATATTGAAACCGTACGCGGCTTGGGTTATCGTCTCAAAGAAGAAGCATAACCGGTAATCGCTGCCCTTGTTCAAGTTCTTTTCTTCGACCATCACCATATATAACCATGAGAAGTAAACGACTATTTCTACAGATTTTTCTCGCCGCCCTGCTGATTATCATCATTTCCGTCTTTGCCACCACCTGGTTCGGAACGCAAATGATTCAATCCTTCCATTATCAACAGATGGAATACGATATCAGGGATCGAGCCCTGCTTCTGCGACCACATATACAAAGCCTGCTTAACGGTGAGAGTGAACAACTCCAGTCGTTCTGCCGAGAGACCGGTCGCGCAGCCACCACCAGAATAACCGTTATTGCAGGCGATGGTACCGTACTGGCCGACTCAAATGAGCAACCTTCCGAAATGGATAATCATGGCAAACGACCGGAAATATTGACGGCTCTAAACGGAGCCATCGGCTCATCTCTGCGCTTGAGTAAAACGCTGGATGAAAACATGCTGTATGTTGCACTTCCGCTGCATGAAGAAAATACCGGCTCGGGTGTCCTTCGTCTTGCAGTCCCTGCAACCGCTCTTGAAGCGGTTCTTTCCTCGATACATCTGAAAATTTTCCTGGGCGCAGTAATCATTTCCTTCCTGTCGGCATTACTGTCTTTCTTTTTCGCCCGCCGCATCAGCAAGCCACTTGAAGATATGCGCAGAGGAGCCGAACGGCTCGCTGCCGGCAAAACCGACCAGCCTATAGTCATGCGCGATGCCCATGTCTCAACAGAGATGACCGAGCTGGCGAACTCACTGAACAATATGGCTGAACAAATCAACAATCGTCTTAAAACTATTATCCAGCAGCGAAACGAGTTGGAGGCGGTTTTCACCAGCATGACCGACGGCGTGTTAGCCATTGGCCCCAACCACCATATCATTCGGATTAATAAAACGGCAGCCGACTTCTTTCACATCAACGGTGGTGCGGTACAGGGAAAACCTTTTGAGGGTGTTATCCGAAACCGGGATCTCCAGAGATTTCTTGAACAATCAATTAACCGAGAATTCATCTCCGAGCAGGACCTCACCCTCATAGAAGGCGGGCAGCAGATGACACTCCGCACCCAGGCGGTTCCTCTCTACGACGGGGATGGACTAAAAATGGGCAGCCTGGTGGTTATGAACAATCTTACCCGAATCAACCGGCTGGAAAATATCAGACAGGATTTTGTCGCCAATGTCTCCCATGAACTGAAAACCCCCATCACTGCTATTCGCGGTTACGTTGAAACCCTTCTTGACGGCGCCCTGGACAAACCTGGTGAAGCCAGGAACTTCCTTGAGATTATCCATCGACAAGGGGTCAGGCTTGATGCCATTGTCGACGATCTGCTGACATTGGCCCGCATTGAAGACCAGGCGGAAAAAGATGAAATACGTTTGCAACAGGAAAATATCTGCCGTATCCTTGAGGCGGCGATCCAGACCTGTTCGGTACATGCCAAACAAAAAAATATCGACCTTGATGTCCAATGTGATCCCGCCCTTTCCTGTCCTGCCAACCGACCCATGTTGGAGCAGGCGATTATCAATTTACTGACCAATGCCATCACCTACAGCCCGGAGGTGGAGACGGTCAGTCTGCGTGCACAACGACAGGAAACCACCAAGGGACACAACGCCATTCGTATCAGCATCCAGGACCACGGCCCCGGTATCGCCTCTGAACACCAACAACGGATCTTTGAGCGATTCTATCGTGTGGAAAAGGCCAGAAGCCGTGAGCAGGGAGGCACCGGCCTCGGCCTGGCAATCGTCAAACATATTATCGGCTCCCACAACGGCACAGTCGATGTCAAGAGCCGTCTTGGCCAAGGCTCGACCTTTACCCTTACCCTGCCGGCAGAGGATTGATCCGCTTCCTTCTATTAATAATCGACCGAAAAAAGGGACTATTACACACGTCTCGTTGTAGCTAGCAGTGGACATCTCCGCTCAGTCATCGTACAATGCATAATATCGTACGTCCCTATCCTTTTCCTGTCTTTCAAGAGGCTGGCCATGCATACAACTAATACACCCACCCACCCGTATACGTCCATCTTCGGTAACAATACCGTCGAACAGTTCAAGGAAACCATCAAGCATCA
>CALZIH010000200.1:9048-14174 GCA_945787305.1 uncultured Desulfobulbaceae bacterium
CGGGCAGGCAAAGACGACACCTATCGGGCGCTGTCCTATGCCCTGCGTGACGTGTTGATGGAAAAATGGATTAATACCCAGAAGACCTTTTACGCCGAGAAGAAAAAACGGGTGTATTATTTATCGCTTGAATTTCTGGTTGGCCGCTCATTGGGCAACGCCCTGATCAATATGGGACTGATGAACGAGGTAACCGAGGCCCTGGAACAACTCGGCCATGATCTTGAGGATTTAAGGGAACGGGAGGAAGATGCAGCGTTGGGCAACGGCGGATTAGGCAGACTGGCCGCCTGCTTCATGGACTCTATCGCGACCATGAAAATTCCTGCATACGGCTACGGCATCTGCTACGACTACGGAATTTTTCACCAAAAAATCATTGACGGCTACCAGGTGGAAAGCCCGGACAGCTGGTTGCGTTTCGGCTCACCCTGGATGTATGAACGGACCGCCTTTGTGTATCCGGTCAACTTCTATCGCCGGGTCACCAGTTGCCTTGATGAAAACGGCAACTATCGCGCAACCTGGATCGACACGGAAGTGGTTATGGCCATGGCCTGCGACATGCTTGTCCCGGGGTTCAACAACGACCATGTAATCAACATGCGGCTGTGGAAGGCCAGAGCCTCCCGGGAACTGGACCTCTCCCACTTTAATGTCGGTGATTATATCGGCTCGGTCGATGATAAGGTCCGCTCCGAGACCCTCTCCAAGGTCCTCTATCCCTCAGACGAAATCCGTGAAGGTCAGGAACTGCGCCTCAAACAGCAATACTTCTTTGTTGCCGCCACCTTCTGCGACATCATGCGCAGATACCTGAAGCACAACGATGATTTCATCGATTTCCCCAACCAGGTGGCTGTCCAGCTCAACGATACCCACCCCGCCATTGCCATCCCCGAACTGATGCGCTTACTGCTGGATGATCATGGCCTTGCCTGGGAGGTGGCCTGGGATATCTGCGTCAAGACCTTTGCCTATACCAACCACACCCTGATGCCCGAGGCCCTTGAAACCTGGTCGGTGGAGATGATCAGCCGGGTTTTGCCACGGCACATGGAAATCATCTATGAAATTAACCGTCGTTTCCTGGAAGAAGTTGCCATGAAATTTCCTGGTAGCAAGCGTAAGATACGGGAAATGTCGATCATTGAAGAAGACGGTGTCAGACGGGTACGCATGGCCAATCTGGCAATTATCGGCAGTCATTCGGTCAACGGGGTGGCGGCTCTGCATACCGAACTTCTCAAAAGAGACCTCTTCCGCAATTTTCACGAGATGTACCCCCGCCGTATCAATTCAAAGACCAACGGCATTACACCCAGACGCTGGCTACTCAAGTGCAATCCGGACCTGGCAGCACTGATCGGGGAGGAAATCGGCTTTGATTACATAACAGATCTTGATCAATTACGAAAACTAGAAGCCCATGCCGATGATCCTGCCTTCCAGAAACGATGGCAACAGGTGAAACGGGGCAACAAACAAAAGCTGTCTGCCTTGATTGAACAAACATGCGCTATTACGGTAGACCCCGATTCCATGTTCGACATCCAGGTCAAGCGAATCCACGAGTACAAAAGACAGTTGCTCAACATCCTGCATGTTATCGCCTTCTATCACCGCCTCATTGGCGAACCCGACAGTACCGAGGCGGCACGGACCGTTATCTTCGCCGGTAAGGCGGCACCGTCATACAAACGGGCAAAACTGATTATCAAGCTGATCACCTCCGTTGCCGATGTCGTCAACCGGGATCCGAGGATAAAAGATCGCCTCAAAGTCGTCTTTCTACCCAACTACAATGTCTCCCTGGCCGAAAAAATCATGCCGGCAGCCGATCTGTCCGAACAGATATCCACCGCCGGAACAGAAGCCTCCGGAACCGGTAACATGAAATTCTCACTCAATGGAGCGTTGACGGTTGGTACGTTGGACGGTGCAAACATTGAAATTTTGGAAGAGGTGGGATCTGAAAACATTTATATCTTCGGCATGACCGCAGAACAGGTGGAATACGAAAAACTGCACAAAAGCCGTACCCCATTGGACATTTACAATACCAACCCTGTTGTTCACAGGATCATCGATGCAATCGGCAACGGTCAGTTCAGTAGTGGCGACACCGAGACCTTCCGCCCTCTTGTCGACGATCTGCTCAGTGAACACGACCCCTACCTGTTACTGTTGGACCTGGAATCGTACCTGACCTGCCAGGAAACGATCAGCCGTGAATTTCTCGACAAAAGGACGTGGAGCCGTAAATCGATTCTCAATGTCGCCCGCATGGGAAAATTCAGCAGCGATAGAACCATTGGTGAATATGCACGGGAGATTTGGGGTGTGGAGCCGGGAATTTGATCTATCAACAGGGCATGCAAGACTAACCAAAGGTATAAATATCAAACCCGAAGCAGATGCCGACGATAATATTTCAGTTCTTCGATGGATTCCAAAATATCATCCTGGGCCAGATGATTATTCTTTTTGCTAAACCCCTCCATGATATCAGGGGCCCAGCGCCTGGCCAGTTCTTTCAGGGTGCTGACATCCAGATTCCGGTAATGGAAAAACTGCTCCAGTTCCGGCATCAGGCGAGCGAGAAACCGACGGTCCTGGCAAATTGAGTTGCCGCAGATGGGAGAGGTTTGTTCCGGCACCCAGGCCCTACAAAAGGCAAGGGTTTGCTTTTCAGCCTGTCCAGCGGTAACAGAAGAGCTACGTACCCGCTCCAATAAACCGGAAGCTGTATGGTGGGTTGTATTCCATTCATCCATCTGTACAAGGATATCATCAGGCTGATGAATGGCCAGAACAGGCCCTTGAGCAAGAATATCAAGTTCCGGCCCGGTGATAATGGTTGCAATCTCGATGATCTGATCGTTCACCGGGTCCAACCCGGTCATTTCCAGGTCAATCCAGATCAAATTATCTTCAGCTACAGGCATGGTATATCTCCAAAGCTATCTGTCAGCCAGTATATCCTCCAGCTCATTCCACATAATATGGTAAGAGCGGGAAGCGGGCGATTTCGGGGTTATTTCCAGGACAGGTTTTCTATAGATCCCCATTTTTTCGACATCGGCAAGGAAGGGAATGGACTGCCGCAGCACCCTTTTTCGCCCGGAGAACCGGGTCATCATATCCAGGTGCATTTTCTTTCTCTTTTCAACCATAGAGAAAAACAGGTAGAGTTTTTTTCGGTCGATGCCGCTCTTCTTGAAAAAATCGAGCAGTTTTTGAAAAGAGAGCAGGGAAAGGGTCGTGGGAATAAACGGAATCAACAAGATATCGGCGGCATGAAAAATATTTTCCGACAATAAGGTAATGTTTGGCGGACAATCAAGAAAAACGTGATCATACTCGCCCGTTACGGGTTGAAGGATCTTGTTGATACGCTGGGTAGACTTTTTAAAATCATCCAGAGCCAGATCCAGATTACGATAGGTAAAATCAGCTGGTAACAGGTCAAGTTCAGGGTAGTCCGTACCCCGAATATTTCGCATTAAGACCTTCCCGCCTTTGAGCAGCTTATCGGCCGTGAACTTTTTCGCCGGCTTAATCCGAAAATAATAACTTGCCGAACCCTGCGGATCCATATCACAAAGCAGGGTCTTTTTTCCACTGTTTGCAGAAAGGTAGGCCAGGTTCACGCTGGTTGCCGTCTTTCCGACACCACCTTTAATGTTATACACAGCAATAACAGCCATTTTTCACCCCGTTAGTTTTAACTAATCAGCAGAGCTAACCCTACACCATCTATGTTCGCGGGTAATCATTACACTCTTTCAGGTCCAGTTTGACTTTTCCTCTGTATGACAGTGTGCGTTAGCAATGGGTTCCGGATAAA
This sequence comes from uncultured Desulfobulbaceae bacterium, assembly GCA_945787305.1. Taxonomy (GTDB): domain Bacteria; phylum Desulfobacterota; class Desulfobulbia; order Desulfobulbales; family Desulfobulbaceae; genus DRLX01. The sequence continues at coordinate 12,899 of CALZIH010000200.1, forward strand.
TTATTCGAGCACGCTCAACTGTCGAACAACTTATGAAACAAGTTCAAATTTTCCTTTGCTGCAAAAAATGCAAAGGTCTCTTCAAAATGAGACCGTACTTCTTGATGCTGGAGAGCAAGCCCGGTCATCAAGCCGCCAATGGACGCGGCAAGTTCTCGCGACTTTTTGCTCCCTGGGCGGATCTGTGATAAATATTCAGCCAACATCTCCTGTTGAACGGAAAGGTCATTAAAATCACCGAGATTGTCCTGCAGTTTTTTTAACTGGCCAATCAGTTTTTTCATATGCTTTGCATTATAGAGCGAAGCGAAAAACTCAAGGCTGTAGCGAAGCTTCTTGCACTCAATCCGCAAACAATGCAACTCGCTGTCCGGTGTATCTTCATGGATGCGTTTTCCGTCATTCAAGACCCGGCGAAAACGCTTATGAATTATTTTTCCTGCCAAGGTACCGATAGGAACTTCACCGTCTTTTCCGGCAACACTCTTCCCCTCGGATTCAAGGGCCTTTTCCCAGTCGGCAAGTATCTGTTTATATCGGGGACCGTGCATTGCGCGAACAAGTTTTTGCTGCTCCTGTTTACGGCGGGCCGCAAGGTCCTCAAAAAAATAAAGGAGTCCTTCCTGAAGCCGATCAGGCAACCTGACCTTATAGTCGGCCTCACTGAGCAGGTAGACGTCCAGATCCCGGACCGGACCGGTAATTTGACCAATATATCGAAATTCCTGCTTGAAATGATCAGAAAGATCAGAAGCAAGCACCCCTTTTGTCAAGGTCAGGGCGGAACGGGTTCGCCGGACGGCCACTCTCAGATCATGGAGGAATTCACTGTCGATATCGTCTATAACCCCATGCTCGTTCCGTTGAATATTTGCTATAAGCGAGCGGTAAATATGGCCGACAGCCTCAATGCTGCTCATGTGTGGATCGAGGGGAACACTGTAACCGGAACTGTAATCAAGCGGTTGCCTGCCTTGCCCCTGTACGATGCAACGTAAGGTGTCTGCCGGGCCGTCCAATGTTTTGAGGCCGAACTTATTGAGGAAAGCCGCCGCCTGTTGAAATCTCTTGGGGTAGCCACGGACCTCCTGCAGAGAAATGGTCACCAACCGTTGTCCGCTTTCTGGGTTCGTCGACTCCTGCAGTTGCAAATAGACGACAATCTTCTTATCGCGGTTGAGGATACGTATGGTGTTGGTCTGGAGATTCTCAACGCCCAGCTCTATCAGGGCACGGACATCGAGCAGGTCCTGCAATGCAGTCTTGAGGGGGGAAT
>CALZIH010000201.1 GCA_945787305.1 uncultured Desulfobulbaceae bacterium
GGTGCCATCTGTACCCGTGACGTGATTATGCTTACTCCGGACGATAACCTTTATGATGCCATGCAGCTTTTTGACGTGAAGGGAATTGATGAGATACCGGTTGTGGAAAATTTGGAAGAACCCTGGGTTCTGGGCATGTTGAAACGACCGGATGTTATTGCCGCTTATAATCATGAGATTCTCAAACGCGGTATCAGTGAGAAGGAAGAGACTATTCGCATGCTGTGCTCAACAACATAGATGTGCCGATAGGTAAAGCGATGAATGGCATAAAAAAGAAACAGAGGTGTGTTTGTGGTTGAGGCGAGAATAAACTCACCTCCAGGAGCTGATGAGGGAGAATTTACAATCACCTTGTTTTCTTTCGGCTATAAGCACGGTGCGCCTGAGGCTGACATGGTGTTTGATGTTCGTTTTTTGCCCAACCCTTACTGGGTTCCCGAGTTGAAGGAGCACAGTGGTCTTGAGGCAGATGTTGCCGCCCACGTCCTGGAAAATGGTGTGGCAAAGGAGTTTCTGGTCCTGCTGAATCCGCTGTTGTCTTTCATGTGCCAAGAGCATGCCGCGGGCAAAAGACGAAAGCTTTTACTGGCTGTCGGTTGCACCGGAGGCCGGCATCGTTCGGTAGCGGTAGTGGAATATCTGAAAAAAAATCTTGACGAAACCCGGTATAAAGTCAATGTTTTTCATCGGGATATAGAAAAACAGTAAGAAAACATTACGCCTGGAGGAAAGAGTCATGATAGACCTGATAAAGGACGTCTTGTATACAGGAGTTGGGGCCGCGTTTTTAACCAAAGAGAAGGTTGAAGAGCTCAAGAAAGAGTTGGTTGAAAAAGGCAACCTCTCGAAAGAAGAAGGGAAGCAGTTTGTTGATGATCTGCTTGGTAAATCAGAAAAAGCAAAAGATGAACTGGAGCTTTGGATCAATAAGCGGGTGGAAGAACAAGTCAAACGGCTTAATCTTGCCACCAGCGATGAGGTTGCCGAACTGAGGCGCAAGGTCGAAGAACTGCAGGTGGCCATCAATAAGTAGTACAAAGCATGCCTGTCTCGACATACCTGTCCCCCGACAGGGGCGGGTGTGTCAAACGTATTTTATCTTACGGCTACAAGTAGTTTTATAACTTCCGGGAATTCTTCCATTGTTCAGCATTCGAAATCTTGGTGCAATAGGCCGAACGTATCGGCACCTGAACCGCTATCATCGTATTTTACGGGTTCTCTTCAAGTACGGCTTCGCAGACCTGGTAGATCGACTCCATATCGACCAGTATCTGGAGTCCGGGCTACAGATGATCAACCGCAAACCGCGCGATGAGCAGCTGCAACGCCTCTCCAGGCCGGAACGATTACGCATGGCCATGGAAGAACTGGGGCCTACTTTTGTCAAACTTGGCCAGCTCCTGTCTACCCGGCCTGATTTTATCCCACCTGAATATCTTTCCGAACTTGCCCAGCTACAGGATAAGGTGCCCTCTTTTTCCTACCAGGAAGTGGTGGAAATCTTTGTGGAAGAAACGGGAAAGTCTCCAGATGATCTTTTTTCCCATTTTAATCAGACTCCGCTTGCTGCGGCTTCTATTGCACAGGTTCACCGTGCCCGGCTGGAAGACGGTACCGAGGTTGTGGTCAAGGTACAGCGGCCCGGTATTGAAAATGTTATTGCCGTTGACCTGGAAATTATTGCCCATATAGCCGGCCTCATGGAGGAGCATCTTGAGGAGGTGCAGGGGCATCGACCCACCGCTATTGTCCATGAGTTTGCCCGCAGCCTGTCACGGGAAATTGATTTTACCATTGAGTTAAGCAATATTCAGCGTTTTGCCCGACAGTTTCAGGGGCATACGGATATTCATGTCCCCGTCGTTTATCCACAGCTAAGCGATGAACGGATTCTTGTCCTGGAGTACATCGAAGGTGTTAAAAGTAATAATCTTCAATTATTGCAAAAGGAAGGCTGTGACCTGAAGGTCATTGCCGAGCGAGGCGCCAATCTGGTGATGGAGCAGATCTTTGTGCATGGTTTTTTTCATGCCGATCCCCATCCCGGCAATATCCTGGTGATGCCGGAGAATGTGATCTGTTTTGTTGATTTTGGTCAGATGGGTCGCCTCAGCCTGAAAGATAGAGAAGAGTTTACCGATCTGGTACAAAATCTTATAGCCGGCAATGAACGTAAGGTCACCGGTAGTGTGTTAAAACTGACCATTCAGCATGGTGAGGTGGATCGGGATCTTTTGAGCCGAGATCTTGGTGAGCTGATGGATCAGTATCTGTACAAACCCTTGGGCGAACTGGCAGCAGGAAAGATCTTGCAGGATCTGCTTGACCTTGTAACCCAACATAACCTTTCTTTGCAACCAAGCCTCTATCTGATGATGAAAGCGCTGAGCACGGTTGAGGGCGTTGGCCTGCAGCTGGATCCCGACCTGGAGTTAATCCTGCTTGCCGAACCCTTTATGCGCAGGATAAAGACCGGTCGAATGAAACCGCATCGAATGGTCGAAGAGCTGGGGGATACCGGCAGTGAATATCTGTCACTCCTCCGGGAGTTTCCTGAGGAGCTGCGCGCCATACTACAGCAACTTCGGCAGGGCAAAATGAAGCTGGAGTTTGAACATCTGGGCTTAAGGCCACTTGGCATAGCCCTTGACCGGGTATCAAACCGTATCGCTTTTTCCATTGTCCTGGCTGCACAAATCATTGGCTCCTCCCTGATTGTCCTTTCTGATATACCGCCAAAATGGTACGGCATCCCAATCATTGGTCTGGTGGGGTTTCTGGTCGCCGGAATTATGGGTTTTGGCTTACTGCTCTCCATCATACGGCACGGACGACTGTGAGTTGTCCGGACTATCACCTGCATTACAATCGTCGCAGACGGAGAGAATTTCTCAAGGTAGAGGCCTTCTGCACCCCGCTTGCAATCACTTGTCCATCCACTGCAAAGGCTGGTACTGCGCGGACACCGATCCTTTTCGCCTTTTCCTGATCGCTCACCACCTCATTGGTATAGATGTTCTTCTTGAGTGCTGAGGACAAATCAGTTGCATCCAGGCCTACATCAACAGCCAGTTGTTCAAGTATTTCCTTGTTTCCTATATCAAGGCCAAACTGAAAAAAAGCCTTAAACAGTGCCAGATTATACTCCTCAAACCTGTTGTAGCTGCCTGCCCATTTCGCTGCTTCATGGGCCAGGCGTGAACGAGGTTGAAGAGGGGGGCGCTGTAGCGGCATACCCATGCGTTGTGCCAGGGGATAAACATGGTCACGCCATGCACTGGTCAGGTAATCACCTTGCGGGTCAAGAAGAGGGACGGGATCGGGACGAAGCTCAAAGGCCCGCCACCTAATGGTGACATCTGGTTCGAGCTGTTTGAGTTCTTGGAGAGCAGGCTCCGCCAGCCAACAAAAAGGTCAAAGGTAGTCTGAATAAACCTCAAGGTTTTTCATAGTAGTACTCCTGCTGTTTGTATTATTGTCCTATATCGAGGCCGGCAGCAATGGACAAGTCATTTTTCATTTCTGACAACGATATATATCACGCTATTCTTCTTTTTATAGGTGCAGGCATTTAGTCAAATTGAGATCTGAATTCGTTGAAGGATTCTTTCAGTTCTTCCAGTTCCTCCCGTAAACGATTCACTTCCTCCTCAAGGGCCGTGATTTTTTCATTACCAACACGAACTTTGACAGTGGCCGGTTCTGTCACCGCACTACCACCATCTTCAGGTTGCTCCGGTTTCCCTGATAACAGGTGGGCGAAACGGGACTCCTTGCGTCCCGGCAGTTTTGCCAATTTCAGAACCAAGCCCATGTCGTCCAGGCGTTGTAGTGTCTCCTCCACTTCAGATAAATCATCGAAAGTATACATCCGCTCAGAGCGCCCCCTGAGCTCGCCCACAGTCTGGGGTCCACGCAACAAAAGCAGACAGAGCAGCGCAGATTCACGCCCTATCAGGTTGCATTTTTTATCTATCATATGTGCGTATTTTGGGACCCGCCCCGAATCACTCTGCCATGCCAGGTGTTTTTCTTTCAAATCATCCAGGGCCATAACCACTGTTTGTTCATCAAACGAAACCACAGGGTTCCTGTTGGATTTCTGATTGCAGGCATTCAGGAGGGCGTTCAGGGAAAGGGGATAATACTCCGGGGTCGCCATTTCTTTTTCCATCAAACACCCCAATACCCGTGTTTCTATTTCATTGAGTTCAATATCTATCATGCAATCATCTCCATAAATAATAATCCGCCGTTGGTTTCCTACCTTGACGGCTAAAATATATTGTTAAAAATAATGTTAACAGGCTGGTTTTTATATTACCATATCAGATATCATCCGACAGTTTTGAAAAGGTAAAAAACATTGGATAAAAGGGAGGAGGGCAGGCCATGAACCAGCAACTTGATTTTATTTTCAGCCGCAGAAGTGTACGAAAATATGAGAACAGGGAAGTGCCTGATCACATGCTTCAGGATCTGCTTGAGGCAGCCATGGCCGCCCCGTCAGCGGTCGCCAAAGACCCCTGGCACTTTATCGTCGTAAAGGCAAGAAAGACCATGGATAACATGGCCGATGTGCTCCCCCATGGGCAGATGTTGCGCCAGGCAACGGCGGCCATGGTCGTCTGCGGTGATATTACCCGGGCGCACACGGAACACGAATCCTACATGCTCCAGGACCTGAGCGCAGCAGTGGAGAACATTCTGCTGGCTGCCAACGCCCTTGGCCTGGGCACCTGCTGGCTTGGAGTGCATCCCCGGCCGGAGAGAATGGAAGGCATCAAAAGGCTGTTTAACCTGCCAGATAGCATCATTCCGATGTGTGGAATTGCAATCGGCTGGCCCAAGGACCCGCCCGCTGCCCGAACTCGCTTTAGCCCTGATAAAGTTCACTGGGAAAAATGGTAGTTTACTGTGCCAGCAGGTCCTGCCAATCAAGAAACCGGAAGGTCTTCTTCAACAGGTGATCGTCTTCCGACAGGTGGACGCTCAGGTTTGTAAAGGCCGCTTGTGCTCTAGGGATTACTTGATCCGGCGGACAGATATCATCCTGGGTGCCAATATACAGAGTTGCCGATACAGAGGAGGACTGGCCAATATATTTGTCAAATTCGGAAAAATTCAAGGCTGGGGCAAACAGAATAACCTTCTTCACCCTTTGTTCATGCTTTAATGCAAAGATAGAAGCCATCAAGCCGCCGTAACTCGAACCGGCCAGTACCAGGTTATTCTGGCCGGAAAGAATCGTGTGCAGCTTACTCATCCTCTCATCCAGGCTACCAGGGAAATCCGGTACCAGAACTTCGGGATGATGTTTATTCAACCAATTTCCTTTGGTCCCTTTACTGGAACTTTCCAAGCCGTGGATAAATATTTTCATAGAATCTCACAATTCATCTATAGGGCGATGAGTGAATTATAACGTTCACCTTACTGTAATTGTTTTTATTCCATTTCTTGCCACTGCGATATTGAGTTGCAACCGCAAAAGGCTACCTGGGATCTGTAGGATTAGGTTTAAACAATCAACTACTTGACGCCCTTGCCAAGGTAACTTGTCAGCCGATTCAGGGCTGGCGAGCGGTCATCACGGTCAATTTTTACCTCAATAAGGCTAAATCCATCCTTATACTCCTCGGCTTCTTGCAATGCAC
>CALZIH010000202.1 GCA_945787305.1 uncultured Desulfobulbaceae bacterium
TTTGAGGGCAGAAATACCCTCAATCGCGGCGCGGAGGTGTAACTGATTGGCTGAACCGCCCTCTTCCACCCCTCCCAGCATCTTGTCATGCTGCCGGAACGAAAGCAAAAGGGCCCAGGATCCAAGCTGACGACTGGGGGCATAGGTGATGCCGGAATAAATTCGTATGCAATTTTCATCGCAACCGGCAGCGGAAACTCTAGCCGGCTCGCTCGTGGTCTGTTTTCTGGCCGCAACCGCCAAGGCATCGGCCCGTTCATTCCACTGGTCAAGAGAATGTCCTTTAACCCACTTCCAGGTGAGCTGGTGCCGCTTGATCTCTTCTGCCAGCGCTTCCCAGAGATCGCGATTTTTCACCGGCTGCCTATCAGCGGTCAGCCAGCCTCGGCGCCGCCAACCATGAATCCACGAAGAAATACCGTTTTTGACATAGGCGGAATCGGTAACCACCGTTACCCGGTGCGATTCCTCCAATACCTGCAGACCGCGTAGCGCAGCGGTCAATTCCATACGGTTATTGGTTGTATCCTCCTCACGACCGCTCATTTCTTTGAGGAGCCTGTCCCCTTTGAGAAGGACGGCACCCCAACCGCCGGTGCCGGGATTCGGGCTACAGGCCCCGTCGGTATAGATGACCACCTCGGACAGGGTCATGCTTACGCACCATGCAAATAGTTAATCTCACCTGAATATTCCGTCAGTTGCGAGCCATCCCCCAGCAACATCTTCAAACCGCCGCTCTCATCAATGTCCAGAGCCGTTGCCCGATAAAGCGGATTCTTCTGTACATCGTACCCATACATCACTTTTTTTCCCGGGGTATCACTGAGCTGTTGCCAACGCTGAAGTAAAGGATTGTTTGCCTGGGCAGCTCCTCCCCCTTTCCCGGCCAGAGCTTGCTCTTCAGCATAGCAAAGCAGGCCGAAATTCCATTGCAGGCGTGCCAGCAGCAGGTTGCATACTTCATCAAGATCAAACTGTTTCCCGGTCAGGAGCTTAAGCCCTGTTGCCTGGACGCGCAATTCATCAGGAAAGGTCGCATTGTTTACATTGATGCCTATTCCCACCAGGTGAAATCGCTCGTTATCAGATCCAATGACCATCTCGCAGAGAATACCGGCAATTTTTCTTCCTTCCACATGGACATCGTTGACCCATTTAATGTTGGCGGCGACACCATAGGCTCGAACGACCTCGCAACAGGCTATACCGGTAGCAAAGGGCAACAGGCGGCTGAAGTCAGGCAGGAGAGTATCAGCCCAGAGCAGGGCAAGATAGAGGCCACCGGCAGGGGCATGCCAGGAACGGTCAAAGCGACCGCTGGAATCGCTCAACACATCAGCCCGGACGACAGTACCCGTGGCAACTGCAGGAGTAGAAGCGCCTTCTGTTACCTGTTTTCGCAGGCGATCCATGCAACGGGGCAAGCGGCGAAAATGTTCGATAGAGCAGCCCACAGGAGCCCCGTAGCGAAGGATCCGCTTCGTTACCTCCACCCCATAATCGTTCGTCTTTGAGCTCTGCCCGGCAAGGCGACAGATTGCGGCATGGAGGGGAGTAACTCCCCCTATTCCCACTCCGCTTTTACCCGGGTAATAATTTTCTGCACGACAGCAAGCTTATCTTCGGCGCAAACACCGATCAGTGGTGTTCCCTGATCAACGCTGTCCCCGGGTTTAAAATAAATCGAATGGAGGATTCCCGGTTCACCACTGTAATAGACAGGCGTATCCCTTTTCATCAACGACATGGTGATGATTTCATCGCCGGGTTTAATAACGATTGACCGGGCGCCCTTCTGATCAATCCTTGATTGAATGTCCATGGAGAAGTAATAACGGGCCCGTTCCGGGGCGACAAAAAGGAACAACACCTCTTGCAAGATGGATTCGATAATCTCTTTTTTCTTTAAAGGGTGACGAATGGTCAGCAGCTTCGTCCCCGCTTCGACAAATTGACCATCAGCTTCCTTATTGATAGAGGAAACAACACCATTGGTTTTTGAAGTGATCACCTTGGGATTGCGTTCGCGGGTAATTTCATACAGGGGTGAACCTGGGATGTGCTGCCATTCACCGCTGACACCATTTACCTCGGCATCATCTTCAACAAGAAACCGAACCAGCCCGGAATGGACAGCGTACATGTCCACATAATCATAAGGATCGGATCGATATTTGCCGATAATTTCATCAAAATGAATTTTTTCAGATGCCATGATAGGATAGTATAATCTAAAGTAAATGCTCGCAGCTCAGTTGAAACGAAAAAAATACGGGACATGCCTGTTGAGCATGCCCCGTAAGGTAACCTGTAACGCTGATTAAATTAATGGCCGGCGGGTGCACCATGGGCCGGAGCACCATGCCCTGCACCCTCTGCAGCGGCGCCATGCCCGCCTTCAACCCGGTGGAGGACAAAAGAAGGTCTCTTGGCCAGTTCAAAGTCTGTCAAGTTGCACTTCAGACCGCTGGAACGGCTATGTACATACCGCTCACTGTCCGAGTTGTGTTGCATGGTCTTGCCTGCCGGGACCTTGCCGCTGAGCAGCCAGGTTTTCCGATCGAGGTAGTTGCCGGCAGGGTCATAAAACTCACAGAGCACCTTGAGATTTTTTATATCCTGCTCACTGCTGTTTTTCACGATAAATTCAGCTCGCACCATTCGATTGGGATCTTCCGACAGGTTATAATTGACCAATTTGATCTTGGGCAGCAGGGTTGCAACCTCGGTAGAGGGCTTCGGCTCGGTTATAAAAAGCCCTTTTGGTGTCAGGGCCGAGCTGACACTGGTGACGGCAACGGCAAAAAGCCCCCCCAAAACAACACTCAATGTCACATTTGCCCAAAATTTCTTCCCCATAACCCCCTCCCCTGTGTTACATATAACGTATTCTCACCTCAACAGAGCCATTCAAGTACCCTGATACAGGTGCCTTTTCCTTCACTTCCTCCCTGAGAGTAAATTTTATACTTAGAGTTTGCCAAGATGGCAAGCCTATTTTACAGTGCCCCTCAACGATCAACGTAAAAAATACAACCAGATGATGAACAAGGACAATCTTTACCAAAACGGTGAAACAAATGGAAATTTCACTTTTAACGACCAGGTGGCCGAAGTCTTTGACGACATGGTCCATCGATCCGTCCCTCTCTATGATACGGTTATTGATGCCATTTCCCGGTTGATCAATCAAAAACAACAAGTACGAATAACCATCTATGATCTCGGTTGTTCAACCGGCACCACCCTGCTCGAGCTTTCGCGTAGACTCAACCACAGCTCCCAGCGTCTTATCGGGATCGATAACGCTCGCCCGATGCTGAGCAGAGCCAGACGCAAGGCCGCCATGTTTGGCAAAGCCGACAGTATCTCCTTTCGTGAAGGAGATATTCTCGACTGCCCCTTGCCCGGAGCCGATGTTGTTCTTTGTAACTATACCCTGCAGTTTATCCGCCCACCTGTTCGCCGAAACGTGGTTGAGCGCCTCTATCAAGCCCTGCCCGCAGGCGGCCTGCTGATCGTCTGTGAGAAGGTGCTTGCCGAAGGCCTGTTTCATCACCGTTTCATTGACATATATCACGACTTCAAACGGCAACAGGGGTATTCAGAGCTTGAAATATCAGCAAAACGGGAAGCACTGGAAAATGTGCTTGTGCCGTTTTCAACAGAGGAAAACATGGCCCTCCTGAAACAGGCGGGATTTGATAGGGTGGAAATCTTCTGTAAATGGTTCAACTTTGCATCCTTTGTAGCAGTAAAAGAATAATCATGGACTACCGCCCCTTTTTCCCCAAGGCCAAGATCGATGCCCTGCATGAACTCTTAGAGAACAAACAGGCATGGGTACAACAAAACAAAAAAGGCTTTCTCAGGTACCGGCTGCCGTTTGATGCAGTCAGCCATCTACGCGCCGAGCAGTGCGATTTCAACAGCGACATTGTGACGATCGGCCGAAAAAAAGACATCAGCCCGCAGGACCACACCCGGCTTACAGAGGTCCTTCACGGGTTCATGCCCTGGCGTAAAGGGCCATTTCGGATCTTTGATATCGACATTGACGCCGAATGGCGAAGCGAACGTAAGTGGAACAGACTGCAGCCTGAACTGCCTGATCTTGAAAATAAAATTATCGGAGACATTGGCTGTAACAATGGCTACTATATGTTTCGCATGGTGCCGTATCGGCCAAAACTTGTTCTCGGCTTCGAGCCCTACATCCATCATTATTATACCTTCCGCACCCTGAACCGTTTTGCCTGTCAGGAGAACCTGCAGGTTGAGCTTCTGGGTATTGAACACCTGCCTCTCTTCCCTGAATGTTTCGACGTCCTCTTTTGCCTGGGCATCCTCTACCACCGGCAATCTCCCATCGATGCTCTTCGGGACATCTATACGGCCCTCAAACCAGGCGGAACGATGCTCATCGAATCCCAGGCTATTCCTGGTGCGGGCTCTATGGCTCTGTTTCCAGAGAAAACATATGCGAAGGTGCCGGGCACTTGGTTTGTACCCACGGCCGACTGTTTGCGCAACTGGCTTCTCCGCTGCGGCTTTCGCGAGGTAGAGAAATTCTGCATGCACCCCATGAGCAATCAAGAGCAACGCAAAACACAATGGATGACCTTTGAATCATACGATGATTTTATAGATGCCTCCGATCCCAGCCGCACCGTAGAAGGATACCCTGCACCATGGCGTGTATTTTTCAAGGCAACTAAATAATGTCACACATACGCCCACAAACCGTTCATTTGATCTTTTTTACTCAAAAAATGAAAAAATCTTGAAAAGTCGGAAGGTAATCGCTATTGAAAGGAGGGAAAGGAAATATGCAGCGCAACCCCTTTTCCATACAAACACAAAATCCATGTACCATCCAACAGGTACCCGGCAACGTCTGAGCTCAACAAAAGGTGAATTATGAAGGCAAACGAATGTACGCTGTTTCACGGCGGCCTCAAAGGCGCGGAAACAGTTTTTGGTGAACATGCTGAAAAATACGGTGTCAACGAGGTAATATTCACCTTTGAAGGTCATCGGCTAAACCGTGACAAGAATCCCATCATGCTCTCGGAAGAAGAACTTGAACGTGGCGACATCAGTATGGAAATCGCCTCTCGAATGATGAACCGCACCTATTATGAAACGGAAAAAATTCGCAGAGTCCTGCAATCAATTTTCCACATGGTCAACAAAGGACACCAGGTCTTTGTTATCGGCAGTATTTTAAAAGATAATTCCGTTAAAGGCGGAACAGGATGGGCAGTGGAGTTGGCCAAGCTGTTCAACCGACCGCTCCACGTTTTTGACCAGGGCCAGTGTAAATGGTTCACCTGGGAAAAAGATGCCTGGCAGGAAGACCAGCCCAAGATCAGCTACGACACCTTTGTCGGCTCCGGCACCCGCTATCTTTCCGACGCCGGCATAGCCGCTATTGAACAGCTATTTGCCGACAGTTATAAGGACTAATCCCCTTTACACACTGTTTTTGGTGACAAACGGGCCCCGACTCCCCGTTTGTCACCGCAGCACCCCACGCTACCCTCAAGTGTTATCATTACCATCAATTTCCCCAGCCATTGCAGCCCCCCCCCTTTGCAGAGGGCTCTGCCAGGACTACGTGTTCACAGGAGAGTGCCTTGAACAAT
>CALZIH010000203.1 GCA_945787305.1 uncultured Desulfobulbaceae bacterium
TTGCGCTTTTCCGACTTTAAACGATTAACAATTTTCTTAACATCCTGAGATCGATCCATTGGCGCCACCAAAACCGCATCCGCAGTTTCGATGACCAAGGTATCCCGCAGCCCCACTCCGGCAACCAGAGTATCCTCAGCCCGGAAAAGTGAATTATCCACATCCTCCAACAGCACGTCACCACTTGTCACATTGCCACGCGTATCCTTTTCAGAGACCTCCCACAGGGCCTTCCAGGAGCCGATATCGCTCCAGCCGATATCGGCCTGGACCACGGAGGCCCGATCCGTTTTCTCCATAAGGGCATAATCAAGCGAGTCCGAGGGGCTCTTTGCCATGGATTGCTGCTCAAAACGAAAAAACACACCATCAACACTACCGTTCTCAACTGCTGCACTCATGGCTTCAACAACTTCCGGCGCATATTGCCCCAGCTCACCGAGTAAGCTGTCAACTGTGAACGCAAACATGCCGGAATTCCAAAGATAGGTGCCTTCAGCGAGGTAACGCTCCGCCGTGGCAAGGTCCGGCTTTTCCACAAAAGAGGCCACTTTGTGACCATCACCGCGGGCAATATAGCCATAACCGGTTTCAGGATGATCGGGTACAATACCAAAGGTGGTCAGATTCCCTTTCTCGGCAAGTTGCACCGCCTGATCGACAGCCTCGACAAAGGCATCTTTTTTCGTGATCAGATGATCTGCCGGCAATACCAACAATATCGCATCCTTCTCCTTTTGCTTCTGGGCAAAAAGAGCCGCACCACAGACGGCGGGAGCAGTATTTCTCCCCAGAGGCTCAAGAAGGATATGGTATTTTTTAAATAACCCCAACTCCTCCACCTGGTTTTTTGTCAGATACCGGTGCTCCTCGCCAACCACGATAATCGGCGGTAACACATCAGGAAGATCACAGACCCTCTGCAGCGTTGTCTGCAAAAGAGAAAGGTCACCGGCAAGACTGATCACCTGCTTGGGGTACAGTTCACGAGAAAGGGGCCACAGTCTGGAGCCGGTACCACCGGCAAGGATAACGGGCTGTATGGACATGATGTATATTTTTTCCTGGTTTCTCTGTAAAAATGGTGAATTAATCACCATATCCTACTACTCCGCCCTGATAAGCGCCAGCAACTCTTCTGTTTTTTCTTTCAGCAGCTGCGGATTTGCACGGGTTTCGACATTGAGCCGTAACACCGGTTCAGTGTTTGACTTACGAAGATTAAATCGAAAATCGGAAAAAGAGACGGAAAGCCCATCGGTGTAGTCCTTATCCCCATCGGCATACTGCTGCTCAACTGCTCCAATGACCGCATCCGGATCTTTCACCTTGGAGTTAATTTCGCCGCTAACCGGATAAGCAACCATGCGGTCATCAACCATTGACGACAAGCGGCTACCGCCAGCCGCCATCAACTGGCAGACAAGCAACCAGGGTAGCATCCCGGAATCACAGTAGCCAAAATCTCGAAAATAATGGTGGGCTGACATTTCGCCACCGTAGACAGCATCGGTTGCACGCATTTTTTCCTTGATAAAAGCATGACCGGTACGGGTCATTACGGGTTTTCCGCCGGCCGCTGAAACCATTTCCTGCGTATTCCAGACAAGCCTGGGGTCATGAAGAATGGTCGCTCCAGGTTGCTGATGCAGCATAGCCACACCAAGCAGGCCGACGATATAATACCCCTCAATGAAACGTCCGTTTTCATCATAGAAAAAACAACGGTCAAAGTCACCATCCCAGGCGATCCCCACATCTGCATGATACTCACGGACCGCTGCAGCCGTTGCTTCCCTCTTCTCCGGCAGGAGAGGGTTGGGAACACCATTGGGGAAAGTGCCGTCGGGCTCGTGGTTGAGGCGGATAAACGTAAAGGGCAGGTGTTGCTCTAGAAGGTCAATAACCGGCCCTGCACAGCCGTTGCCACCATTGACCACCAATGTCATTGGCTGCAGGAGATCCGTATCAATCAAAGAGAGAAGATGACGAATGTAGTTGTTCTTATCAGAGGAATCAATAAGAGCTCCGGACGCGCTGCCCCCGAGTCGCTTCTGCTGCTGCCACCAGTCATCATCGGCAGCGCGGGTAGCAATTTCTCGCAGCCCGGAATCGCTGGAAACGGGGCGAGCGCCTCGCTGTACCATTTTCATACCGTTATAATCAGCCGGGTTGTGACTGGCGGTCACCATGATGCCGCCATCGACTCCCCGTTGCTCCCCACTAAACACCGCATAATACATTTCTTCCGTTCCACAAAGACCGATATCTTCGACATCCACCCCCCGCGCAGTTAAACTGTCCGTCAGGGCCTGGGCGATACCTGGGCTTGACATGCGCATATCATGGCCGAGCACAATCCGATCGGCAGAAAACTGCTCGGCAAACGCACAGCCGATCCGGGCTGCAATGTTCTCATCAAGTTCATCGGGAACTCGTCCCCGGACATCATAGGCAGTGAAACAGGATAAAGGTACTGTCATAGTAATCCTCTGATAAAAAGACTTTTGCAAGACGACAAAAAGCAGACTATATACCACATGATCAACTTAGCATAACCGAAAAAGACCAACAACCTGACGAATTTTGATGAACTCGCAAAAAATCGAAAACGACATTTGCACTGTACCGAAATACAGTGAGTATGACCTTTCCGCCGTCGGTGGCGATGCTTTTTACTATGCGATTACCATCGAACTTCAGTCTTTTTGCTCGTCACTCCCGCGAAGGTGGGAATCTAGGTGGTCTAGCCAACTACGCTGGATTCCCGCCTTTGCGGGAATGACTTTTCGGCAGAAAGCATTCTTAGAATTATCGACACATTACGGTTTCTGCTCCAAAACCGGCTGAGTTTCAGTGGTAATCACATTTTACTAAACCGATAATTATTACAAAGCACCATTATGAAAGGAATCATCCTCGCCGGCGGGTCCGGAACCCGTCTCTATCCATTGACCCGGGTCATCAGCAAACAGTTGATCCCGGTCTACGACAAACCAATGATCTATTACCCCATGTCGGTCCTCATGCTGGCAGGCATCCGGGATATCCTCATCATATCAACCACCCACGATCTGCCGCGTTTCTCGGAACTTTTTGGAAACGGCAAGCAACTTGGCCTCAACATCTCCTATGCCGAACAACCTCGGCCGGAAGGCCTGGCCCAGGCTTTTCTCATCGGCAAAAACTTCATCGGCAACGACTCCGTCTGCCTGGTTCTCGGAGACAACATTTTCTTTGGCCACGGCTTTGCCGAGATTATCCAGCGTTGCAGCAAACTGGCCGATGGCGGTAAAATATTCGGATACCTGGTCAGGGACCCTGAACGCTATGGTGTTGTCGAATTCAACAAACAGCAACAGGTTGTAGGGATCGAAGAAAAACCCAAAAAACCAAAATCGCGTTATGCGGTACCCGGCCTGTATTTCTATGACAACACGGTGGTCGATGTTGCAACGGCCATCGTTCCATCTGATCGAGGCGAGCTAGAGATTACCGATGTCAACAAACACTATCTTGAGCAGGGAAAACTCTCCGTCGAATTGCTGGGTCGCGGTTTCTGTTGGCTCGATACCGGCACACACGAATCCCTGCAACAGGCATCAAGTTATGTCCAGGCCGTACAAGAGCGCCAGGGACTCAAGATAGCATGCCTGGAAGAAATTGCCTATCGACTGGGCTATATCGACAGAGAGCAGGTCGAACGTTTCGCCACCTCAATGAAAAAAAATCAATACGGCCAATATCTGCTGGAAGTTCTCAGAGATACAATCCCGGACGGAACAGCAGATCAATGAACATCCTTATAACCGGTGCCGGCGGACAACTCGGCCAGGATTGCTGCAAAAGGCTTTCCGCCATCCATCGACTGACAGCCTGCAGCTCCACCGACCTTGACATCACCGAGCCGTCACAGATACAAGATGCCTTCACAACAAACAAACCCGAGGTGGTAATCAATTGTGCCGCCTACACCGCTGTCGATCGTTGTGAAGAAGACCGGGAACGTTGTCGGCAGGTCAACAATATCGGCCCAGCAAACCTTGCCCGACAATGTGCAAAAACCGGTTGCCGCCTGATCCATATTTCCACCGACTATGTGTTTGATGGCAACAAACATATCCCCGAACCGTACCGCGAAGATGATCCCACAGCACCGCTCTCCGTGTACGGCACGAGTAAACTTGCCGGAGAGTTGGCCATTAGAGAGGAGCTGGAAAACCACCTGATCATCCGAACCGCCTGGCTGTACGGATTGGGAAGCGCTAATTTCCTCAAAACCATCTTACGCCTGGCTATTGGAAACCCCGGTCGAACCCTGAAGGTGGTGAATGATCAGTTCGGCTCCCTGACCTGGACCGGACGACTGGCTGAACAGATAGCATGCCTGTTGGAAAGTGAGTTGACCGGAATTGTTCATGCTACTGCCGAGGGATTTTCAAGTTGGCATGAAGGAGCAATTCACTTTCTCCGGGCCATGGATGTACATACGGATATCATCCCCTGCAGCACAGCCGAATACCCTACCCCCGCCCACAGGCCAGCCAACTCCATCCTGGAAAATGCGCGACTGAAATTGGAGGGGCTCAACAAAATGGTACCCTGGCAACAAGATGTGGAAACTTTTGCCCGCGTCAACCGGGAAGAGCTGCTCCGTGAAGCTCAAGCGCAATGCACAACATAATAACTGATCACCATCAACGCTCAGTTAGTCCTGCTCGAAATGATTTTCACCTCAGATAACTGTTGAGCCAATTGTTTATGATGCAAACCAAAAGAAAATAGCGAACCTGTCTCCCGGATTGGTGAACAAATTCAGTCACCACAGGAAAAAGATGGTTTCAATCCTGAAAACTGAATTCACTCAACAGTGAAGAAACACAGCCGGCCTCTTCCATTAAAAGCTCGTTGAACTGAAATCCGGCAACGAACATTTCCGGATTGACATCGCCCCTGCACCATCGACAGACGGCCCGGACGTTCAACTCGCTCCGTTGTCCAATGGGACTGGGAAACTTGATCCGAAGGCGGTATTCTTTCCGCACCCCAACTGACTCCTTACTGACTAACATCAAACCTTTATGGGTAAGATCGGCCACATGGCCGATAACCCGACTGTTGACTCCATCAAATACCTGCAAATACGAATAGAGTTGTCGCCGCTTTTCACTACGCTGTTCAGTCATTTCGCTTTCCGGCTCCCGTAGCATGACTCCATATTTTACGATTATCGAGAAGCAACTTGCACTAATTCAACCGCACCCCAGGCGCCGAGCTTTTCTCCGGCAATCAGCACCACTCCGGTTACATCTTCAAGTTCCTGTGCAACCCGCAGCGCTTGGTTCAACCCATCCCCGCCTCGCCGCACTTCGTTTCCAAGGCGTGTAGCCAGAGCATCGGCAAAGGGGGTCGACGGGGCAATCACAACTGCCGCATCAGCTTCACCAAGACTGAGGGAGTGCCCTATGGATGCTGATGAAGTACATACTCCGCAAGGCATCTGCATCGGCGACAGTTTCACTCCTACCCGACCACTGAGCGGTGATTCTCCGGCATAGATGGATATCGTGCATGTTTC
>CALZIH010000204.1 GCA_945787305.1 uncultured Desulfobulbaceae bacterium
AAGGGTGTTGAAAAGTATTTCCTGGAGCCTGTTTTCAGCTCAATCAAGCTGCCAAAAACAGCTTTTTTTCGTTTACTCACCGTTACTGCTACTTGATGTCTAAAGCTTATCTGTCGTTTTCTGGACTTTGGAACCCTTTCAAGGGCAATCCCTGCTTGTTTCGACAAGCTGACTTTCAAGAATAATAACTAAGTGTAAGCGAGTGGCTATTGGTTGGTGATTTGTTGTAATATTAAATAACTATACCTGTTAGGCTGCTTTTTGTTCTTGCAATATCGATATCTGTTGCGGCTTGTCAGCAGCGTGTTTTCTTCGCATACCGGCCATTTTTATCAACAAGACTGCAATACTGCCCAATGTGCATCGGGCCATGGTAGCATGCTGGCTGCGTACCCGTACGGTTTCAAGGCCGGTTTGATTTTTCAGGAGGTTAAAGGGGCGTTCACAGTTTTTGCGAATATCATGGGCCTGTTCTATCGATTCGACATGCCGGGGAATCCGTTGGAACAGGCCGCTGTCGACAGGGATAAACCGACATTGTGGACAGGTTCCGGATATTTGACAATCACTGGAATGAGCGTCGCATTTATATTCATGCCTTTCATCGATAACGCCCAGGTGGAGCATGGGAATAGAACACTCGGCATGACAGTAGACTGAGCCGGTATCGGTATCAACATGTTCAGGTACCGACACCTTGGATGATGGCGGAGTGGTTACGATAACCCCTGTCTCCTGAAACAGAGAGCCATCTTTGTCATGGTAGGCCTCATCTGCGGTAATGAGTTGCAGTTCAATACCCATTGCTTGCGCCAGGTGAACCAGAAAAGGAAGAAAATGACTGTCGTGATGATTTGCCGGTGCCAGCAAAGACACCAGGGGAAAGCTTTGCCCTGTCTTGGCATCAATGGCAGTCAGGGTATGCAGGCGGTAACCAATAACATATATTGATTTGTCCCGCTTGTTGCGCCGTTTACCGCAATCACAGTCAATATCATTGTAAATGCGTATCTTTTTTCCATTGATATTCAGGGATGCCAAGGGAAGTTTGCAATCACTTGCCAGTTCCGTAGAATCAATGCCATGGAGAATGTTGTCTCCAAGAAGTCCGGATTGGTTAAAGTGGTGGAGAATATACACCAGCAGGTTCACCTGCTGGGTGAATGAAAGTGCGCTGCGGAACTTACTGAGCTGGGTATGATCAATCATCTCTTTTCTGCTCAGTGACAGGCCACAGAAGACACGGTTTTGCTTACGATCCAGGCCGAGATATTCTTCTGTGCAGAATTTACGATAACTGATTTCAGGGTACTTGATCGCCTTGAGCAGTTCGGCACGAAATAAATTGGCGGGAAAGAGATCACGCATGGCCGGGCTGTATCCATCGTAAGATAACAATCGGTTGATGACTCCGTCATCGATCAGCTCGTCAACATGTCGAAGTTCGTCGTCCTTGATATACAGGGGAGAACGCTTGTAGCTGCTGAATTTTATGATACTGTTTTTATTAATCATATCGATAAATCGTGCCATTTCATCAAGTGTGATAATACCTGTGGTAGCAACCTGTTGTTCGATACCGAGCAATTCTGAAGGTGATGCATTGATATCGCCATTGAAATCATATTCAGCGCTAAGCTCAGCCAGCACCTTGCGGGCAATTTCTTTTTTTATTTTCCTGCTGAGACGATTCCAGTTTGGATATTGTTTTTTCAGTTGTTTTCGGGCAAGGAGCTTGATATTCTTGTGATGCATAAAAGCCTCCGTTTTGATTGGATTTTTTTTGGTCGAAATTTTCAACCATTATAGGGGCTTTTATGCTTTATGTCACTGTTTTTACAGAGTGATTATTAATTCTTTTCAACACCTTTATGTTGTCTGTAATTTTGAGTTAGTGGCTGACATGGGTAAGGATGGTCATAAATGACCGTTATCGAGGTGCTTGTTTCGGGAAAACGATCAGGTTGTCGACCTCCGGTGTAATGCCAATGGCTTCCCCAATGTCGTGGTTGTGATGGCTGGAAACCAAAGCCTGGCATTGCTCACCGGAATTAAGCCCTAGCTGGTAAAGAATGTTCGGCCCACGAAATGATTTATGCAAAACCTTCGCCTGCACGGGGGAGTCCTCAACGTGAAGAATGTCTTCAGGCCTCAGCAGCAAGTCCACCTCACAGCCCGATTCGCAGGGCAGTGAAAGGTTCCCTTCTAGAATGCCGAGGCTGCACTTGACTTTTTCAGGCGCAGCAATCCGGCCACTAATAAGGCAGCCTTCACCAACGAAAGTAGCGACTTCAAGGTTCGTCGGCTTATGGTAGATGTCGTAAGCGCTATCCCATTGCTGCATCCTCCCCTCGAAAAGCACTCCTATCTTGTCTGCAACCGAAAAGGCTTCGTGCTGGTTGTGGGTAACAAGCAAGGCTGTAGTTCCAGCTTCTTTGAGGATATCGCGCACCTCCACCGTTAAACGATCTCTGAGCAAAGCATCGAGATTTGAGAAAGGCTCATCAAGTAGCAGTAGGTTCGGCTCTGGTGCAAGCGCGCGGGCCAGTGCTACACGCTGCTGTTGTCCTCCGGAAATTTCATGGGGATATTTCCGTCCTTCGTCAGCCAGCCCGACCAACTCCAATAAGTTCTCAATTCGTGCCTTTCTCTTTTCCTGCACTGCCTTGCTTAAGCCAAACCCAACATTCTCACGTATCGTCAGATGTGGAAAAAGAGCGTAGTCCTGAAACACCATGCCAATGCATCTTTTTTCTGGGGCCACATTAACAGATGGAGACGAAACTGTTACGCCATCCAGCTTGATGGTGCCTTTTTCGAGCTGTTCAAAGCCGGCTATCATACGCAGCAAGGTGGTTTTGCCACAGCCGCTTGGCCCAAGCAAACAGCCAATTTCGCTCTTGTCGAGGGAAAAAGTTACATCCCTGCAGACCTTTTTGTTCCCATATGACTTGGTCGCAGCCTCAACGTGGAGCAATGGTTGTTTTTTTGTCATGATCATTTCTCCGAATGTCGGGTAAGTAAAATGACGGGGATCAGGGAGGCCAGAATCAGACACAGAGCAGGTAAAGCGGCACGTTCCCACTCGCCTTCGCTGGTAAGTTCATAAATTTTCACAGCCAGAGTGTCCCAGCCGAAGGGGCGGGTCATGAGAGTAATGGGCATCTCCTTGATCACATCAACCATCACAAGTATGAAAGCAGTGAGCATGCCATTTCGTAGCAACGGCAGGTGCACCTGCTTTATAAGATTAGCTCCCTTAACCCCTGAAAGGGCCGCGGCTTCGTCAAGGCTTGGGTTAATGCTCTGCATAGCACTATCTACAGCGCCAAATCCTGCAGCCATAAAGCGGACCATGTAGGCCATGAACATTACCACCAGCGTCCCCTGGAGCAGAGGACCGGTCTTTGTAGAGAAAAACATAGCCATCAGGTTCTGGAGTTGAGTATCCAGCCAGGCGCTTGGAATGAATATGCCTACCGCAAGGACAGTTCCGGGCAGAGCATAACCAACTGTGGAAACCTTGCAGAGGATAATGTTGAGCCTCGATGGGGAGCGTCTCTTCGCATAACTGAGAAGCAGGGCTGCGGAGCAGGTGAGCAGCGCTGCACCTAGACCGAGTGTAAGCGTCTTCACCGCAAGCGAACTATAGGCGGGCAAGACGTTGTCACGGATCGATTCATAAACCCATATTACAAGCTGGATCACTGGAAGGATAAAGGCGATTGTCATAACGACTGTGCAAAAGACAGTAGCCCAAATAGCATGTTTGCCCTGGAGGACGATTCGGCTATGAGTTGCGCTACTCTTGGCCAGGGTGTGAAACCTCATCCTGGAACGATACTGTGCCTCCACCATGATGAGAGCAAGCGCAAATAGAACATGGATGAAAGCTGAGCTGCTGCCTGTAAAGAGAAAAAACCGAACCACGCCTTGTATATTGCGGTGGTGAAGGTGTCGTAATTGAATATGGAGACTGCACCGAAATCAGCAAGGGTCTCCATCAGAACCAAAGCGAGACCACTGACGATCCACGGACGTGCCATGGGCAGTGTCACTTTGAAAAAGCTCTTCCACGGTCCCACCCCAAGAGTCCTCGCTGCCTCAGTTAATCCCTGCCCCTGGCTGAGGAATGCGGCCCTGCTGAGCAGGTAAACGTATGGATAAAGAGTAAGGCTGAGTACCAGTATGACAAATGGGGTGGACCTGACCTCGACCATTGTTCGCTCAAGCAAGGGAAGACTGCGAATTGCAGATTGAACCGGTCCGGTGAAGTCCATTACCCCGATGAAGATGAAAGCGAGAACATAAGCTGGCATTGCCAAGGGTAAGATAAGAGCCCAGGAAAATATCCGTCTGCCAGGGAAGGAGCATGCACCTGTGAGCCATCCAAGTGAAACACCGAGTACGGAGGTGCAAATTAGAACGCCCATACTCAACAAAAAGGTGTTGAGTATGAGCGAACTCAGGATTGTTTCAGCAAGGTGGTTCCAGATGTCACGTTCCGGTTTGAACACGGACGAGAGTAGAACCCCAATGGGCACCACCACCATGCCTGCAATGATAAAGGCGATACACTGCCAGTAATCAAACCGAGCCTTTACTGGAAAATGCAGTTTCATCTCCCTGCTTATTTATAGCTCACGCGATCCATGAGCTTAATCGCATTCCCCTGGAGTTCACCGTACTTGGCGACATTCATTGGGTTGCTTTTAAACTCTCCCCATTTTTCCACAACCGGATCAGCCGCCACTTTTTTATTAACGGGGTACTCCATATTTAAACCGGCAAACTGAGCCTGTGCCTCTTCACCGGAGAGCCATTCGATCAGCATGAGCGCACCTTCTTTATTCTTGGCATTGGCTGTGATACCAGCGCCGCTGACATTCACGTGGACACCGCTGGATTGTTGGTTCGGCCAGAAAATCGCCAGTGGCAGCTCGGGCTTCTTCTTCATAAGTCGACCAAAGTAGTAGGTATTGACGATGGCTGCGTCCCCGATACCTGCAGCAACGGCCTCAAGTGCCTTGGTATCATTGCTGAAAGGGTCAACAGCCAAGTTGCGCACCCAGCCGGCGACTATATTTTCGGCTTCTTTTTCACCATGCTCGGCAATGAGTGAGGCCACCAGGGACTGGTTGTATACTTTCTTTGAAGTACGCAAGACCAGGCGCCCCTTCCATTCCGGCTTGGCAAGATCTTCGTAGCTAGTCAGCTCCTTGCCGGCCTCGGTGTTGGTGTTATAGACGATTGTCCGGGCACGAACCGATAGACCGAACCACCTTCCTTGAGGATCTCTGAGGTTGGCGGGCACATTGGCGTTGAGTGCGTCTGAGCTGACGGGCTGAAGTACACCCTCTTCAGCTGCCTGCCAAAGATTCCCCGCGTCGACGGTGATAAAAATATCTGCGGGACTGTTAACTCCTTCAGCCTTTAACCGCTCCAGCAATGCACCTGCTTTACCTGTTATGTATTTAACATCAATGCCCGTATTTTGAGTGTACAGGTCAAATAATGGTTTAATGAGATGCTCTTTGCGAGCTGTGTAAACAACAATTTCTTCCTTAGCAAAAGATGATATTGTCGGCATCGCCACAAATATAGCTATCAGTACGAAAAACACTCTTGTCGTCACGGTAACCTCTTTAAATTTAATAATAATTTTTAGTTTAATTCCGAAAAACCCGGAATTTAGACGTTCTTTTAAAAGTTTGGGGACCCTAAAAGTAAATAGCGCCTATGTCAAGAAAAAAATACCACAGTGTAGCAGTTCCCGTCTTGGTTTGAAAAATATTTGTGAATTTATTTTGATAAATATCAAATTCTTAAAAAGAAAGCGAGACTGTAAATCTTGTAATTCAAAAAGTTTGATTATCAAGTAACTTGACAGTTGATGTTTTTTTGATATGTTGTCTTCTTAAATTTTATTAGGAGAAGATGAGCCATGGAAGTCGAAACGTTTTTACTGGCAGCTATTCAATCAAGTTTTTTGTTAGGCCTCCTTCACGGTGTAAACCCGTGCGGGCACTCGTGGCTTGTTCTGGCCCCGTTCGTAACTGGCGAGAAAAGAGGATCCCAAGTATCATTGCTCACCGCCATGTTTTTAGGTGGTACTGCTGTCGCCTGTTTATTTATCGGCGCAAGTTTAGGCGCTGTATCGCAGATAATACCTGCATCTATGGGCAACTGGGTTGAAGTAATAACGTCCGTTATTCTCATAATAATCGGACTGTTATTGCTGTATGACCCACACCTGTTGCATAATCATGACCACGATCACGATCACGAGCATGAGCATGAGCACCATGAGCATGAATATTCAAATAGTTGTCACTGTAGCCATGAACACCATGATCATCCACACAGCCATGATCAAAGTGTTATGGGTCGGATCAAGCATTTGACGAGAAACAAAAAGTTCCTCCCTCCAGCATTGTTTGTGATCGGTTTCGTTAATATGATTGTCCCTTGCCCAACAGCTGCAGTCATGTATACTTACGCTTTGAGTGCTGGGAGTGTATGGAATGCAACAGTTGTTTTTGGGGCATACGCAGTGTCAACAGCTATAGCGGTCGGCGCTGTAATTTACTTAATTTTCAGAGCAACAAAGATGGCGCATAGTCTGCAAAAAGAATGGGTTGAACCGTTCATCATGAGGTTCGCTGGTGTCATAATAATTGTTTTTTCAGGGTATGGAATGTATCAGGCTGTAGTATAACCTTGACATATAAATTGACTTTATGAGCATCGAAACACTTTCAGGTCAGTTAATTGAACTGTATGATAAAATTTCATCGTGGGAGCATTCTGTCGTCAAAGATAGCGGACTAACACCAGCACAGATGCACACGATTGAAGTTATTGGACACAAGAAAAATCTGCGTATGAAAGAGCTAGCTGAAAAGCTCGGTGTTACAACAGGAACACTTACTATTGCAGTAGATAGGCTGGAAAAGTTAGATCTTGTGGCAAGAAAACCTCACGACACAGACCGAAGATCATACTTTGTTATTCTTACGGATAAAGGCGAGATGATGTTTGAAGAACATCACCGCTTTCATGAAGCTTTTACAAGTGAAATCTCCACAGGGCTAACCAACGCAGAGGTTGAAACCTTTTCTAAGCTTCTCGGAAAAATTCTGAATAAAATGTGATTCTTCTCTTAAAATTCTTGCAAGATCTGCGGACTAACAAGGGATATTTAGGGTCACAGTGTTGCAGAATGGTGTCGTTCTTTACCACTTTCATACTGCTACACTCGCTAAACCTGACGCTGGACGTTTGAGGAATGCACAGCTGAAGAGGCAGAAAAGTACCACCTCTCTATTCGTTACAACAGGTAATAAAGGGTTGTTATTTGTCTGGAAAAAGGTCGATGAATTCTCCATACCCTTTGTTGTCCAGCTCCTCAACGGGAATAAATCGAAGCGACGCCGAGTTGATGCAATACCGAAGACCGGCGGGCGCAGGGCCATCAGTAAAAACATGGCCAAGGTGGGAGTCCGCTCCGCCACTGCGGACCTCTACCCGTTTCATGAATAGCGAATTGTCCTCCAGCTCGACAACATTTTCGGCAACCAGGGGCCTTGTAAAACTTGGCCAGCCGGTTTTCGAATCATATTTGTCCCGTGAACTGAACAACGGTTCTCCCGAAACAATATCAACATAAATGCCGGATTGCTTGTTGTCCCAATATTCATTTTGAAAAGCAGGTTCGGTGCCGTCTTTCTGGGTCACTTTATACTGCAGCGGTGTGAGCCGTTTTTTTAGTTCAGCTTTACTCATTTTTTGTGAACCTCCGTTTGTACCCCAGATTTTTTCAAGAAAGGTATCGCGCCCAGAGCGTGAACGGTAAAACTTATAACGGAGTGGGCTTTTTTTATAGTAATCCTGGTGGTATTCCTCGGCGCGGTAAAATGGTTGCGCCGGCAGTACAGGTGTTACTATATCTTTTTCATAGATTTTTCTGTTCTCCAGCCTTTGCCGTGAATCTTCAGCAAGCTGTTTCTGCTCCGGGGTGTGGTAATATATCGCGGTGGAATATTCTTTCCCCCGGTCGACAAACTGGCCGTCCGGGTCCGTAGGGTCGATCTGTCTCCAGAATACATCGAGCAGTTGCGTGTAGGTTACCTTGCTCGGATCATATGCAATCTGCACGGCCTCGATATGTCCTCCGGCAGCGTAATTTTTATAATTTGGATTTGTAGTCGAACCTGCCGTGTAACCGGAAACAACATCAAGAACGCCTTCAAGCTGTTCAAACGGTTTTTCCATACACCAGAAGCAGCCTCCTGCAAAGGTGGCCTGAGCAAGTTTTCTGTTATCCTGCATGGTTTCTGCCGGAGCAAGAGAAGAAAAGATGAGCATGCAGGAAAGAATCAATAATAAGATACGTGGATGGTTCATACTCTCACTCCCTGGGAAGCAGGGTTCTGGATACGGCTCAGGCCCGCTTCCCGTAAAAAAGTCGTCTACATAAAGTCGATGATGCTTTCTCTTTTGCTACTTCGTGTCGCAGCGGACAATTCTGCTGGTAATTTTAGCCGCTGGATTTCTCCAATCCAGATTTTCCGGTTCAGGGAGATCGCCTATGCCATGGATTCCTGCGTGGATATGGACAAATCCTTCACCGTCTTCCATGTTATACCCTTCGCCTCCCGGGCCTGGAATGTGGTCAACCAGCTCGTCATTGTCTTCGGTGCCGGCATCATATACAGGAGCCATGCGTGTTCCTCGTCTGGCCTGAACATTATTGAGGGCAATAAAGCCATCGTTGGTGATTGCCAGCATGGACGCCAGGCTCATACGATTATACTGTCTACTGGCGGGAACCTGTACGGTGACGCTCTCACCGGCGCCAAACGGCCCACCTTCGGAAACGGCAACCGCGCCGACTCGATGATGCATGGCGCTAAGCACATCAGCCAAAGGAGCCGCATCACCGCTTTCCGCCAACTGTTCCAGTTCCTCACTTGCCGGTTCCCCTGCAGTAAACAATGTAACGCCGTTTTTATGGGTTGCAACCAGAACAGGCGTAAAAACCTGGCCACGGGTCATGTTGGTGATCGTGACGTCGTAACAGAGCTTACGATCCTTTGCCAGGGCAACGCCTGCTGCAACGCTCATGATCAAGCCGGTTACTGCAATAGATACCAGAGACAGGGTTGTGATCTTTTTCATTTGCGCACCTTTTTTGCTTTGATTGTCGGTGTCGTAAAAAGCCTCGCCATCGATGGTCGTTAAACCGGAATCTTTTGAATTTCGTTTTGTATAACAGGCGTATGTGGCTTTTTACGAGTCCATCTTGA